>CALEHV010000040.1 GCA_937876465.1 uncultured Bacillota bacterium
TTCACAAAAAAAGAAAAGAAGATGCATTTTGTTGCATCCTCTTATTCATTTAACATAAGGTAGTAAATTTAAATGCCATATGTTATAAATTGTTTTTACAAAAACCAGTTGTGTCCGATTGGAGAAACTCATATTCTTTGAAATCGATGAAAGGCACTGAATACTATTCTATTGGTAGAAGAGACGTAAAAGACAAAGTAAAATCCCGCAAATAAAAATGGACCGAATCAACGGTCCATTATTTTATTTCTTGATTTGTTTTGCGTTTACTGTCTTAACAGGTTTTTGTGTTTGAGGAGCAGCAACATATTCTGGTCTTAATGTTTTCATGCTTAACCACATAACACGTAATCCGAGAAGAAGTGGGAAGATGATTTGTGATAATTGAGAAATTAAGAATCCGAGAGCAAGAGCAAGAATTGCTGGTGCAAGTGATGCCCAAGCAGAGATGAGTTCGCATTCCCAGAATGTATAAACTCTGAATGGATTTGTTTTTCCTCTTGTTAAGACCCAAACCATGAATCCCATGAAGATTACTAAGATGGCGTTAATGCCAAACATTAATAATGTTGTTCTCCATGTGAGTTGAGTTTTGTTATATTCAAATCCTTTATCGAAGAATGTTTTCCAGTTATCCCAAACAGCATTGTAGTATTTGCTTGCAAGGTGTCTGTTTTCTGGTAATTTGATTTTGTCTATTGTGTATTCAACGCCATCAATTGTGATATTAGCGAATGCTTTGATGTTATAACCAGCTGGAAGATTTCTGTAATCTCCAATAACAGATCCAACTTGACCACCTGCCATATTGTATGAATAAGCGATGAATTCATTCTTTGCGAATATGAGAACACTTGTTACACGATTTGTGTATTTTGGTTCAGTTTCGCCTTCCTTTGGTTCAACCTTAAGGTTGTTCATAATTTTTGTAAGAATGTCGTTTTCAATATGTTCAACATAGAAGCATTCGAAATCTAAGATGCTATCAGCATTATAATGTTGATATTTATGTAGATTGGTTAATTCATCGACTGTTGTAAATGTTTCATCCCAGTTTGCAACTTCAAGATAGTTAGGAGAACCTTCAAGTGATTCAACAGTTATTTTAAGATTGCTAAATCTAGAAGCATCTTCAGTGAAGCGTTGAACGCCTACTTCAAAACTATAGGTTGAAGAAACAAATCCTGAACCTCTTTTGTTTACGTTTTGAGTAAATACTGGAAGGATAGAAAGAATCATGGACAAGAAGAACATGATTAATGCAATCCACCAAGGACGATGACGTCCGCCTTCGACACAGGCTTCGTTGTTTATAAGTGATTTAAGTATAAGTTTAAAGTTTTTCATAAAGCATATTAAGTTTACATATAAAACATAATATATTCAACCAATTAATTGGTTATACGATATTAACTGCTATTTAAAAAGAAAAAATTATAAGGGATTTAATCCGTTTTGAGTGTTTCGCTAATATTTAGGAAAAATTCTATTACATAAAAATTTAATATATAATAACGACGTTTCTATGGAAAACGGTATTACAAAAAAGGATTCAAAATTTCTATATGGTGTAGCCATCATATTGATGATATACCATCATCTTTTTTGTATTCCTTCAAGACTGCAGTATCCATATTTTTCAGTTTTAGATAACTTATTTGGATTTACAAATGTATCTGTTGAAAGACCCCTCGCTTGGTTTTGCAAAATATGCGTTGCAATATTTGCTTTTATTACAGGATACGGAATGGCGAAATCTTTAAATAATGTTATTGAACATAAAGTATTTAAAAATTCATTTTTAGATTACAAAAATGTAGTCATTAGAATATTAAAATTGATCCTAAAAATTTTCCTTGTTCTTTCTGTCTTTACTCCATTATTTATTTTGCTCAAGGATGGTAAAGTAACATTTTTAGAGTATGTTAGTAACGTTTTTACATTATCGTTCTCGTTCTGTGGAGAATATTGGTATGCATCATTTTACACAAAAATATTATTGCTTTTGCCTTTGTTTAATTTAATTTTTGCATGTAAATCGAAAAATCCTTTAGTAAGAACGTTGTGTATTGTTATACCTTTGGCGATTATTGTTTGTACGTATATATTCTGTCCAAAAGCTCCAGATTATATCTATGCGATAATTCTTGCAGAAGGTTTCCTTATTTCGAGATTTAAAGTATTTGAAAAAGTATCAAAATATACAAAAGGAACTTTCGGTTTTGTGCTTTCATTAATAGTTTTACTATTGGTAATTGTTTTACGTATTTATGCTTCAAACGAAGCTGGTTACAACTATTTGGATATTTTTATCACTGCTCCATTTATTTATTCAATCCTGCTTATTTTTAATAAAGCTAAACATTTTTATAAAGGCGTTTGTTTTCTTGGAGGCCATTCAACATATATGTGGTTAACACATACTTTGATTGCATATATATTGTTCCCAAGGTTCACAACTATATCAGGAATTTCGACTGTAATCTTTATCCAGCTTGGAGTAGTTTCTCTATTGCTTTCATTTGGATTTGGATTTGTAGAACGCTTCATCTATTTCTTGTTGAACAAAACAAAAAAATTTTTGTTATTTTGAAAGAAAGCGTAACAACAGGATTTATTTTTAATCTCGTTCATATGTTATAGTTAATATATGAAGAAGATTTTGAAATTTGTTTTTATAGCATTAGCATCAACCGTTTTATGTTCTGGTTGTTCTTTTTTAAATCCTGGTACAAGCAGTCAACCTGAAACTCGTAGAGTTACAGATTTACAAATTGTTGATTCAACGCAATATAAACAAGGAATGGTTTTTAAAACAGCAAATAATTTAAAAGTTTCCGCTGTTTATAATACAGAACCAAGAATTGTAGAGTTAACAAGCAGCGATTATGGAATAGTTAGTTTAACTGACCCAGATCATTTAAGTGCAACGACAACTTCACCTTTAGATAAGCTTGGATTTTATACTGCAAAAATTAAACACAGCACGATTACAAAAGAATATACATTTGAAGTAAAAGAAGCTACTGATGAAACTGATTCTATTAACTCAATTCAAGTTTTAGATTCTTCTCCAAATTACAAAGTAGAAGACATTTATTCTTTGAATAATAATTTAAAAGTAAAAGTTAATTGGAAATATAGAGGAATTAGAGAGATTTCTTATAATTCCGACGGAATACATGGTTACAAATTCTTAAATTATGGTCCAAATAAATGCGTAGATCCAAAGGGAAATGATTTTGATCCTACAAAAGAATTTACTCAACCTGGAATTCATAAATTAGCAGTTGAATATAAAGGTGTATCAAGCCCTTCATTTAACGTCAATGTAACAATGAACGCAATTGCATTAGACAGAATAACTGCATACTCTATCGAACCAAATGGAAACCCAATTATTGACGTTGGAGATGTCCCTTCAGTTGTTTTAAAAGACAAATACAAAGTCACTGTCACGTACAAGAAATTATCTAATCCATCTGAGTCACTTGTTTATGTTGAAGACTTAGTTTTTGATTCTCCACTTTATACAGTTCTTGTTAATAAAAAAGGAGAAACAACTAATATTTCTAACACTGCAATTATAACAGAAAAAGAACTCGAAATTAGCGTATTCAATCCAAGTTATACTTCGATAAAATCCAAAAAATTGGATTTAAATGTTGATTCTCTTATAAAAAGAGAAAACAACAAATACAATTATTACAGAGTTAACAATCAAGATAACGTTAATCCGTATGGAAACCAAAAAGTTTTAGTTATTCCAACATATTTCCAAACTGATAGCGCAAACGCCACTCAAACAAACTGGAATCGTATTCAAAAAGGTTTCTTTGGAACAAATGATGAATGCGGTTGGAAATCATTTACTGGATATTATCACGATATGTCCTATGGACAATTAAATTATTCAGGATATATTTCACCAGAATGGTATCATTCAACCGAATATACAATTGCACAAATGAAGGCAAGCGAAGATCCTTCAAGATATATTGCAGCACACGCATTAGCGTGGTTTAAAGAACAAAACCCAACATTTGATTTTACTGATTACGACACAAATAATGATGGTTATGTTGATTCGCTCTATATTATTTACGCATCAGATTACATTCGTACCGCTGATAGCGGATGTTTCTGGGGTTATAGATGGAGTACAAATGTAGTTTCCGGTACAGGAATTCAAGCCTCTGCATTCTCCTGGTTCTCAATGAAATTTTTAAATGATGTTAATGATTATGGTGGAGTTCCAGCTGGTGGAATTAATACTAGAATTATTACTCACGAACATGGTCATATGTTAGGATTAGAAGACTATTATGATTACGGTTATTCAGGTGTAGATTATGTTGGTTCTTGGGATATGCAATCTGGTAACAGATTAGACTGGAATGCATATAGCAAATACGCAACTGGATTTGTCCAACCTTATTATCCTGTTTTAAATAAATTTATAAACGGCCAAGAAGTTGAAATTACAATGGGCGATTTAGGAACAACCGGAGATTGCTTAATTATTCCAACAACTAAATGGAATGGCAGTGCTTTTGGTGAATATATAATGATTGAATTATTTAATCCAAACGCCATTAATAATAAATACGATGCTAATAAATTAGGATTAGGTTATGGCGTTAAGATTTATCACGTTAATTCGACATTATTTGAATATGTAACCGGAACAGGATTCGTAATTGGTGGAGAATTACATAGTGATAGCAGAGTCCAACTTAGAAATCACATGTATTCAAACGACTATGATACATATGATGCATATGGATCAGCACATACCATTTATGACTATTCCAATCACACTAATATAACTCGTCATTACAAACTTTTAAGAATGCTTCAAAAAGGCAATGTTTCAACATTTGATAAAACAAGTGGAAGAAACGAATGGGATGATTCTGATTTATGGAAAACAGGTGATAATTTCACAATTGGAAGTAAATCAGGATATACAAATTACGGCACAAACTTCTTATACAATAAGACTACAATGGATGATGGAACATCATTCAAGTTTGGAATTACATTTAATTCTGTGAGTGCTACAAGCGTTACTTTGACATTAAAGTATTTTGCCTAAATAAACTTTGTTACAAAAATAGATTGTAGTGTGTTATTATAACTACACATCTTGGGGTCGACATAGTTTCGACAGGGATGCTCGCCTGGCATTAACTGCAGCCGTGTGATGACGTTATCATCAAACAAAAATAACTGACAACAGTTATATGAGAGCTCCAAGAGCTCAATCACTCTGCTTAGCATAAGCTACTCGACATAGAGACCGACGCATAGACGCCGGACAGAGCACTTCTCAGGGTTTTCTTCCTTCACGCCTGATAAAAGTGTCATACCAAAGGAATAGATGTAGACAGTTGACTTGCTAATCTAAATCGAAATTTCAAGAAGTCTCGCGAAGATAGTCACGATATACGAAGCTTCGTTAAATTACAAATATCGTCTAAGCTGTAGACGTTATTGTAGGGCCTTCCTTGGACACGGGTGCGATTCCCGCCGACTCCACCAAAAGGAATTATAAAGATGACATTAATGTCATCTTTTTCTTTTATGTATATATTTTCAAATCATTATAAACAAGTAAAAATATAATTTTTAGCAAGATAAATGATATAATTTTATAAATAAGTTTTTACGAGGTGCTATTCTATGAAAAAGATTTCGTTATTATTACTTGGAAGTGCTTTTTTATTATCAGGTTGTAGTTTTTTTGGTCCTAGAACTTTTTCAAGTTCATTTGCTCCATTTACAACTGATACTTCAAGATCGGAACCAGAACCAAACTTACATTTTGAAATTAGATTTTATAAAGAAAGCGAATTTGAGCCTGTAAAAGTAAAAACTATCAATAACACCAAATTAGTTTTTAGCAATGATTTGTTTTCCGGAATAGACACTACATATTGGGATAATCGTTATAATGCAAATTTCAAATTCTGGGCAGATAGAAATTACAAAGTTCAAATACCAGACAATTATGTAATCGATTTGGCCGATTATGATTTTGACCCTGTATACGATAGCATGTACAGAAAAGACGGTAAGTTTGATGAATACGTTTATTTGAATTATAGAAGAGACGAAAGAAAAGTCTCTCTTGAATTAAGACCTGTCTATAACACCGATAAAAAATATTACAACGTAACATTCCAAAATCCTGATGGGAGTATTTTGGGCTACGATAAAGTTCCTATGTATGACTATGAAGAAACTGGATATGTTCCTCACGCTACATATACAGGAGACACCCCTCGTATATTTGATCAAGAAAATCCATTGAAATTCGTTGGGTGGGATAAAGATTTAAATAATATTACAAAAGATACGGTTTTTACTGCAATATATGAAGAAGATGAAGATACAGATAGAGATGTTGAGAAGATTTTAAAAGATCAATTTTTTGATTATTCTACTGGAGGATTTATTACATCCATTACCAACACTTCTGGAAAAAGAAGACAACTTCTTTTAAGAAGAAATGATCGATTAATCAGAACTCAAACATTAGAAAATGATGCTACTATTTTCTTTGAGCTTAAAGACGGAATTAATAGAGTAGAAATTCGTGTTAAAGAAACATCAACAATTTTTGATGCTTTAACAATCGAAACAAATCATCTATTTAGCTCTGGTACTATTCTAGGAAGCAGACAAGGGGGTTATAGTTCTACATCATCACGAATGGTTATAGATGGATATTACACATATTATGAAGAAACCACGACTGGTTATGTAGAAAAAAGTGCAATAAGAACTGATGCTGATATTTATCTTGAATTAGGTCAAAAAGTTTTACTTTTAGATGGAATAGAAGACGCTATCTTTAGAATTAACAACACCAAATCTTATGATGGATCAATTGAATCATTAAAAGACACAATTTGTGTTAACAAAACATTGCAAACTGCTGATGTCCGTGTAAGTGATAGTGATCGCGAAATCCAAACAAAGCATTTCGGATATGAATATCAAGGAGCATATTATCTTGGAAACGAATTAAATCATTATCTTGTAGGATATGAAGGTTATGCTACAAACTTCCCAGGCAACGCTTATTGTTTAAACAATGTGGTGTTGTCTTTCTCTGAGGAAAGAACACAAAAATTAAATGTTGTTATTCCTGGCTCAATTAAATATTTGAGTACTTATGCAAACGATAATTACGTTCGTTTTGAGGATTTTAGTAAAATTAATAATCTTCGTTTAACTGAAGCCTATTTAGATAGTCTATCTTTCATAAAAGATAACGAATATAGTTTTAATGACTGCGTTATAAATAAGGTTATCATTCCTGCAGACTTTAATATTCAAGAACCTAAAAACAATATTTTCTACGAAACAAGAGTTACAAAGATTGAAGTAAGCGAAGCAACAGATTCATCGATTACAAATCCTTTATATATTGATGATGAATGCTTATGTAAAATTATTTCTAACAAGAAAACACTTCTTTTTGTCCCATGGTCAAAAATGAAAATGGTAACTAAAATTAATGCCCAAGTTTCTGTTATTGGAGAGAACGCTCTTGACGAAGGCAATGATTATGTAAGATACAATTCCCCTGGTAATGTAAGAATTGTTGAACTTAATACATCGATAACTCATGTTTATCATCAAAGACTTGGAAGGATGATTTATGTTACAAATGGTAATCCTTCAAATATTCAATTTGATGAAAATTACTATTGTAATGGAGTTTATGAATTCTTCTCTGAAGAAAATCATATTTACGAAGATAACGGCAGCATCTATGTTTGCAAAGATGGAGGTGCGGTTTTAGTAGAAACACGACAAAATCCAACCGGAAACGAAAACATTGTTGTTCCTGATTTTATTACAGTGGGAGGAGTTCGATACCCTGTAACTGAAATTGGAGGAAACTCCTTCAGAAATTGTTCTATTGCAAGTATTAAATTCCCAGCACAATTAAAGAAAACTTCTGGTAATGCATTTGAATGCGCAATATTCTCTTGTGACATAACACTCCCTGATACTTTTGAAGAAATGGGAGGATTTTATATAGCCGGTTCTTCAAAAACAATTACAATTCGTTCGCCATATGGACCTTATAGCAACTTATCACTAAAATCCCTTTGTACATATGAGCAAAAAAACAATGTTGTTGTTTGTGCTCCTAATAAAGATTCAATATTTTCTCCTTATAACGTTGAAGGAAAAGACGCAAGCGGATTAGTTGATGCAAACTTGTCCTTTATTGTGGATAACAAAGTTGTTTTACCTAGCGAAATTGTTGAAGCAAATATTGATGGTTATTTTAAAGGAAGTAATAGTACACTGAATTACTTGTTCTCCAATTTGAAAAATATATATTGTTCAATTGATGTTAACGAAGAACATCCAAACGAAGATTATAATAGGGCTTTCCAAGTCGGTTTTAATATGAAACGAGATTATTACGACGACCTTTTTGACATTAAAGTTCACGTCAATTACTTATGCGATATAAACGAATATGTAGATTATTTAAAAGGCTTTAAGGTATCTAGAACAATTGACCATGTAACTTATATTGGCTCATTTATTTCAAGCTACGAAAATGAAATCTTAACATTCTCCGAAAATGGATCTTATATGATTGATGTGATGGCTACAAACCGTGGCATGAAATTAGAAGACTTAACAGAAATTAGTGTTTCCTTAAATGGAGTTAACACAAAGATTCCAGTTGCATTTCAAGAGTTCTAAGTAGGAGTTTTTTTGCTTATCCAAATGTTTCAACTAGCCTCGGTTATATAATTGCCGATACGAATGCAATGCTAAAAACGAATTAAGTTTTGAGCTTTATTATGGTGAAAAAGAAATTAATTAAAATTTCCATAATCATAACCTTAGTTACACTTTTTTCATCATGTAAGAATAACTCTTATACAACTTCGTTTGCCCCATTCGATCCTAGTGTCACAAATCGTTTTGGATATGATTATTCATTAAATTATTCATTAAAGGATTGGGAGAATTCTGTTCGTGCCCAAAAACTTTTTATTCTTCAAAATGAAGAATATGGAATTCGCAGCTTTTCGTTTGAAACTAAATTTTCATATTCTTTAGAAGGCAATTGCGAATATGAAAATATTGTTATTGAAAGATATAAAATGTCTTATAAAGAATGTGACATAAGATTCTTTGTGTATAGAGATAAAAATAATTTTACAAAAAGTGATGCCTTTATCCATTTGCTTCACCCCCAAAAATATTCTGTGACAGAAGAATTTTTTGATATTCAAAAGATAAATTTTGCCCCTATTAAAAACATAGTTGATGAAGGATATGTTTATACATGTGTTTGTCTTGGAGATGGCGCTAAAGATAGTATGGATGGATTGAATAATGACTTATTTAAGGCTTTTAACATTAGTCGAACCGAAACAAGCCTTGGTGTTTTAAGCATGTGGGCTTATATGGGCAGCAAAGTTTTGGATTTTCTTGAGAACTATTCATTTGTTAATTCAAATAGAGTTGCCGTAATTGGACATTCTAGAGGTGGAAAAGCAGCTTTGTTAGCTGGAGCAACAGATGAACGATTTTACTATGTTATTTCTTCTTGCGCGGGTAACTCTGGCGATGCTTTAAGTAGATACGATGAAACAGTTGAAGTTGGCGAAACAATTAAAAATATAACTGATTCATTTCCTTATTGGTTTTGCGAAAATTATAAAAAATATGCGGAAAATGAAAGGAATTTGCCGTTTGACCAACACGATTTGTTATCGTTAATTGCTCCAAGGCATTTATCTATTGGGTCTGCTAGTAATGATTCGTGGGCTAATCCTGAAAGACAATTATTGAGTGCAAAATTTGCAACTCAAATTTACCACACATATGGAGTTGAAGGTTTAATTATTCCTGAAAATTTTGAGTCAAATACTTTGTATGGAGATGGAAACATAACTTTTCATCAAAGGGAAGGCGAACACGGACTAGAAAAATCTGATTGGGAAAAATATATTTCCTACTTTAAAAAAATTTAATCGATATTTCTATTTTTTCTTTTTAATGCAAATAAGTCTTTTAAATCTTCAGGTTTTTCTGCAAAGTTTAAAATATTTAAATTTCTTTCAACAAGTTCTTGAAAAGTACGATATCCATATGTAACAAGAATATTATTAACAAAACCATTTTTTGCTGTTTGGAAATCTACTTCTGTATCTCCGATATAAGTTACTCTAGATTTGTTTCTAACTTTTAATCTCTTCATTATTTCTTTAATAGAGTCTGCAGAAGGTTTCTTTTTTCTCTTATTATCATCGCCACAAACTGTTTCAAATAATCCTGGATAGAATTTTTCAATTAGTTCATTTGCAATATCTTCTCTTTTATTTGTTGAAACTGCGAGTCTATATCCTCTTCTTCTTAATGAAGTTAAGGTATCAAACATTCCTTCATAAGCGGTTGTGTTTTCGCAATAATGTTGTTCGTAATATTCTCTAAAATCATTTAAAACTTTCTGATATATTTCATTGTTAACATCTTCAGGTAGAGAACGTTTAATTAACATTGCTACTCCGTTGCCAATAGCGAGTCTAGTATGTTCCATATCCTTAGTTGGAAAACCATTTTTCTCTAATGAATAATTAACGGCTTTATTTAAATCAGGTAAAGTGTTCAATAAAGTTCCATCTAAGTCAAAGATAAGTAAATGTTTCTTCTTATGAAGAATTTCCATCCAGAAAACTTTTTTATCCATTTTCATAACAAGTCGTCCTTCAGGAGTTTTTGGGAATCTAAAAAGATTGATTGGCCACATGTGACAACGGATAATATCAACCTCTGTTGGAGTTAATTCAAAATATTTTTTAGCGTTAATTAATGCACGATCTGGGTGAGCGTGTAAATGACCTCTCATTGCTTTCTTATCTTTTCTCCAGTCGTAGAAAAATAAATCGTGTAAAAATGCTCCACGAATTAATGAGTGAAAGTCATAATGTTTGCATTTTTTAATGCACCATTTGATTGATTCTTTTGCCACCCATGAAACGTGTCTATATGTATTAGAAGTTCTGTGCTGAGGAGTACGATAAATCTTTTGAAGACATTCATGATTTTTCATTTCAGAATATGTATCTTCAATAAGTTTTAGTTCTTCAGGGGTTATTGGCTTCTTCATATTTGGAATTATAGCATAATTTAATAGTATTTTTATCACTTTGTAGATAAAATAGCGTTATGAAAATAAGAATATTTGCTATTGGAAAGATTAAAGAAAATTATCTCAAAGAAGGCATTAATGAATATTTAAATCGTTTAAAACCATATGCATCGGTTGAAATTGTTGAGTTACCAGATTTTCCTGTAAAAGATAATCCAAGTAATTCAGAAATTGAAATTGTAAAAAATAATGAGTGTAAAAAAGTCTTAAATCTTTTGAAACCAAGTGAATATTTAATAGCTCTCGATCTTAATAAAAAGGAAATGACATCACCTGAATTTTCTCAATATTTATTAAAAAAATTAGAAGTTGGTGGAAGTTCCGTTTCTTTTGTAATTGGAGGTTCTTATGGGCTATCTGACGAATTAAAACAAAGAGCAAACGATTCAATCTCTTTTTCAAAGATGACGTTTTTGCATCAGATGACCAGATTAGTTCTTTTAGAGCAAATTTATCGTGCTTTTAAAATATATAAAAACGAAACCTATCATAAATAGGTTATAATATGCATATGACTGAACAAGTTCGAAGCAAACTTAATAACGGCATTACAAACTTTTTAATTCTTGAATGTTTGGCTGTTTTGGGTTTTGGTTTGGGCGGGATCAATGTAGTTTTCTATGCCTTAGCAATAGTGATTTCGTTGTTTGCTATCTTTGTAGCGTGGAATAAGTTTTCAAAAGAAGAAAGAAAAACACTTTTGATTTACAGTATCTGTGTTTTTGCTTTTTCAGCTTTTTATTCTTTTGGAGCTTTATACATAACAAGCAATGTTGCAGAAAACTTATTAATAATGTTAGCTATAAATGCCGCATTGTTCTTAGGTATTGCCTCAAGAAAAATTAAATGTATTAAACCAGAAGTTGTTTTAGCAGTTATAGGATCTTCTATAGCCCTTCTTGTTTTGATTTCAATGATTGCAACTTGGACTCAGTATGGACTCTTTTATAGACAGATTTATTCTTCAACACCTGTATATTATTACGCCGGTAAACTTCATAGTCTTGTAAATGAGACAATGTTTTTAAGAGGATTTACTTTTGTTGAAGCGTTACCTCAAGCCTACTGTTTATTTGGCATAATTTGTACCTGCTTCTTAGGTGGATGTTTGTTCATTAAACCTAAAGAAAAACCAGCGATATTTTGGATATATTTTGGAGTTGGAATTATTGGCTTTTTAAGTATATTTACCCTTCTTTATGTAAGAGCAGTTTTATTCTTAATTCCTATAGTTTTGACGGTGTTTTTATATAAATATCTCCGTAAAAACCCTTTATTTTGCAAAATTTTGAAAATTTCATTAATTGTAATTGCAGCAATTTTTGTTCTATTTTTCGTGTTTGTTGTCATCAATTCTATAGGCAATAATGCTTTCTCAAACTTTGTTGCTTCAAACGCTTTTTTAAACAAAATATTTAACGCTAATGGAATAGTTGCTGGTGTTAACAAAATCATCAATTATTTATTTAACAACGGAGGCCTATTCGGCATTAAACTCGAAGGCAATGTATGGCAAGTTGAAGAAATTTTCAAAGTTGTTTATACAAATACTGGAATGTTTGAAATTGAAGTTCTAAAAGAGAGTGGTGTTTTTGCCTTCCTCATCTTGCTTGTCTTTATTGTTTTAGAAGCAATCATGCTTGGGAAGTATGCAAAGAAGTCAAATGATAGCGATGGAACTAAGATTATTTTCCTTTCGATAATAATTGGAGTTTTCTTATATAGCTCTTTTAGCTCAACAATTTTGCCTTATACGAATTTACAAACTGATTACCAAGGAATTTTACGTGGTCCAATACCTTTACTAATTTTGTTTATGGTTGGTTATACATTGGTTGGTTCAAATAAAGAAACGATCCTAGAAACTCAAAACGTGAAAGAGATTGGCAAAAATAAAGAAGTGGAGGAGATGGTTTTATGAGAACAAAAACTGCTTTAGTTTTAAGCTTTTTGTCTACGATTTTAATGTCGTGTGCAAGAACAGGTGAAACTTATCCTTACAATTATTTAGATACAGGAAAATTTGAAACCAATTTTTATACCGAACATAAAGGTGTAAAAGCAGAACAAGTTAGTTCAACAATTAATTTAGATTTATCAGAATCAAATGGTTCATTTGCCAAACATTGGAAACCTTTTGCAGATTCCCAAAAAGAAATTAATGGAATTAAAGCTGAAGACCAAATGAAAAACGGAAGTTATTTAGATTGGTTTGAAGACGAAGATTCAGAAATTGGTTATGGTCCTAATAAATGTTTAGGCAGAATTAAAAATTCCTTCAAAGAAGGAATACTTTCAAGATTATATGACGGCAGAGTTCGTTGTGATGGCAAAACTTACGCTCGTACAAGAATTCAAATTAACCAAAACGGGTATAGTTGTTATTTCCCTGGAGAAATTAATACAGCAAAATATTTAGCAATTGCATTACGTGGATCAACAAATTTAGAAAGCACAACTTCTGCGGTTAATTTAGCAACCTTAGATTTACAAATATCGTTATTCCAAAAACAAGAAAATTCAAAATTTAGAGAAATTAAAATAAATTTTAAAGACGCTCAAGTTTGCACAAACACTCATGGTAAAACTGAATTGCTTTCTTTCTATTTTGATAAAGCTTTTGAGGTTAATGGAATTGAAAATTATGAACAATATTTAAACGGCATTTCAGCAATGTCGATTCAATACAATTTAAAAGCTCTCCCTGACGCTGTCGAAGGAGAGCAATTCGGCTTGATGTTATATGAATTTATGCTACCAGAGTCTACTTGGAGATAAGTTTAGATATATCTAACCATTCGCCCATTTCAAAGTCGCATTTATCATCGTCTAAAATTAGAGTACCTTTCGCAGGCGTGAAAGTCATCTCAGATACATAGATTTTATTTTCTATTATATATACGTCCACACGCACGAAAGGAAATTCGGCGCTTAATTTTTCAGCTATTTTTATAGCTTCTTCAAAGTTTTCTGGTTTATTCAAAGGATAATCGGTCTTTTTCCACCCATTAAATTGAGATCCATCAAAAGGAGTCCAATCAATGTAATAGTTGTTGTATCTAATGTCTTTTCCACGACCAGTTACAACATATAAAGATCTCGCTTTTCCGTTAAAACAATGAATTTTATATTCTGTTGGAAGGGAGTCTAATTCGCCTAAATATTTTTCAATAATAATACGTGGTTTTATCGAAGAATAATGCCTTTCACACGTTTTCTTTCCGTAGTTAATTTTTAACCATTTATTAAACTGTTTTCTTAATGATTTTATATCAAGTTTAGATTTATCTAAAACGATTTTATTGAAAGCACATGCATGAGTACACTTCATTACAAATTGTTCAGGTAATTTATCAAAATCTATATCGTCAAATTTATCGTAGACTCCATAGCAAGGAACTAGATAATTTTCGAACCCTTTTTCTTTTGCAAATTCTCTTAAACCATCACGGGATGCGCACTTAGAAACCAAACTATTTTTTGGATAAACAAAAAGACGTAAATATTGAAGCTTTTCAGTATATCTAGTTGGATTTTTGAGGTTACATTTATGATGTGTGATGTATTTGTATTGCAATTTCACATATAAAGTTGGCGAAATCGCTTTGACAATGCCTCTAAAAGGAACGACTAATGCTCTTTTGAATTTATTTTCTTTTAAATTTGGATTTGGCATATTTCAACATAAGTATATGTTAGGTTAATGTTTTATTCAAATCTCGTTTGGTTATAATATATACACAATGAAAAAAGCATTTTGTTCCTGGTACAACTATGTAATCGCATTGGTATTAACTGCTATTGCCGCTGGCATTGGCATTATTCCATATTTTGCACTTAACGATGCTTCAAAATGGCCAAAAGAATATATTTTCTATGTCTTTTTATTTGCAGGATGCGTTATATTACTCGTTGGATTTGTAATCCAGGATTTATATAGAGCTAGATGCCGTCACAAAACAAAAAACTGGAATAATCCTCTTCCAGAAGAAGTTATTGAAAAGGCGTGGAAAATCATGTGTCCAGCACTACTTGCAGGATTAACCTGCGTAGCAGCAGGCATAATTGCTACATTCATTATTCAAAACATTCATTAACAAAAAGTCGCACTCGTTGCGATTTTTTTATTATTTTTACTTTGCATACGTGCGCTCTTGTGGTATAGTTTACACAATCTTTAAAGATTGAAAGGAAATAAGGTTATGAAAAACAAAAAACACTTAGGTATATCCTGCGTCATGTTATCAGCATTAGTCCTTGCAAGCTGTGGTGGCAAAGGATACGAAACCTACCCCGTAACTGGTGATTACCTTACTGGCAAGACAGCAAAGTCTGTTTATAACGCTTATTTAGGTAGTGCACCAACAACACTTGACCCAACAGTTTCTCAAAATGCAGAAAATGTTAGTCACTTAGCAAACTTAATCGGAACCTTAGCCATGAACGATGGTTATGGCATTCTCCGTAAAGAACTTGCTAAGACAGCCAGCCACTCTGAAGACTGGAAAACATTCTCATTCACAATTCGTGATGAGGTCCCATGGGTTAAATCAGATGGAAGCATCTATGAACTCAAAGGAGCAAAACAATACGTTAAGGCAGAAGATTTCGTCTCAACAGCAAAAATTATTCTTGATTTTGCTAATAACTCAGAAATCTACTACATGTACACATTGTTCGTCTCAAACGCTTGGGAATATTACTGTTACACCATGATGGTTAAATTCATGAACGAAGGAAAACCAGGTTATACAGATTTGAAGGGTAACGATGATAAGCAAGCTGCAAAATTAACAGAACTCGTTAGACAATACAGCGGTGCTGAACCAGAAACACCTATTACTAAAGCTGCAATGCCAGACATTCGTGCATTCAAACGTGTCGGTGTTAAGGCAGAAGGTGGAACACTTACCTATACATTAAAAGAGAAGGCAACATTCTTCCCAACAATGCTCACATATACTCCATTCATGCCAACAAACTATGATTTCTACAAAGCATGTAAGGGTACATATGGTGCTAAGAAAGACAAACTTCTCTATTGCGGACCATACATTTTAAGTGAACTTACAGCTAACTCAGTTAAGTACATTCCAAACAATCTTTACTTCGCTAAAGAAAAAGTCCACGTTAAGAATATTAACTACAAAGTTGTCGATGCATCAGTCGGTTATGCCGATATGCGTGAAGCATTCGATAGAAAAGAAGTTGACGGCTTCAGCTTAAGCCAAGAAGATGCTGAAGGTTGGGAAACATATATTACTGGTCCAAACAAAGACCACGATATTAAGAATCCATATTCAGGTTTAGTTAACAGCCGTGAAATTGAGGATGTTGATTACACATATCACTTCAACCTCAACATTAACCGTCCACATACTTTGGAAGAAAAAGCTACATGGAGTGAAGCAACATATTGGTCAGGATCAACTGCTGCTGAAGTCATGAAAGAATGGGCTCCAAACGACGAAGCTAAAGCAAGAATTATTCAAGAAACAAATACCGCATTAGGCGTTAAAGAAATTCGTAAATTAATCCTCAATGCAGGCGATCTTGCAGTCTTCAACAAACAAAATAAAGTTGATGATAACAACCAATATCAAATGAACACATTCACCCCACGTGGATATGTCTTTGATGAAGAAGGTAACGACTACATCAACAAATACTACGAAGAATACGCTGAACAAAAAGGCTTAACAGGTACTGATCCATTTACTGGTGAAGCATTAGAACCTATTACCGAAGCTGGTAAGACATTATCAGCAAAAGGTGTTGAAGCTAAGATCTTAGTTGGCCCACAACAAATCAAAGGTGTCAACTTCATTGAACCTTCACAAGCTGCTGGTGAAAGCAAGAAATTAATCGATAAATATGATTGGTTAAGCCTTGCTAAGATGAGAGATGATGCTGTTAACGCAGTTAAAGAATTAAGAACTTCAGCTGTTATCTCAGATCACATTTCAGCAACACACCCAGTCATCGTTGACTACTTAGCTATTGGTGGAATTAACACAACATACGATAAAGACGAAAGAGAATTCGTTGACTCATGGAACATGAGAGCAAATGGTTGTGCACTTAATGCAGCTGATTCAGATGCATCAGGTTATCCACTTTGTTCAACAATTGAACCATCATGTGAAAACAAATATTACCCATATTTCCAAATGTTCAGAAACAAAACTGATAAACAAGATGTTTGGGAAAAATATTCAGAAAATGGTTACTTCACATTAGGTTCACAATGGGGTTGGATGGGCGACTACGCTGACCCACTTACCTATATGCACTGCTATGTCACCAATGGTGAAATGTCAAAGATGTCTGGTAATACAGATTACTTCGATAGCTATCATATGGAAGGATCAACATTAGTTAAAGATCCAAATCATATGCTCTATGCATACAACGCAATTGTTGATGAAGCAAAAGCAGAAAATACTTCAAACGTTGAACGTTTCAAGAAGTTCGCTGCTGCTGAATATATGCTTCTCAATGATTTGTATATTATGAAACCTTACAAGATGTCTACACAAGGATGGGCTGCATCAATCTCACGTGCCGCTGGTTACGAAAACCCAAGCGCTCCATACGGACTTGCAAACCACTCTATGTTAAGCATGTGGGCTCTTGAAGAAGTCCCAACTGCAGAAGAACGTAAAGTTGCTCGTGAGACTCAAAAAGCCAAGAAGGCCGAAGAGCTTGCAAAATACGGCAACAATACAATCGCAGCATTGTTCGAAAATTAATAGAATTAACGAACTACAAATCGTCACTGGACTGGCACTGCCAGTCCTTTGGCGCTTATAAAGAAAGGAAAATCAAATGGCTACATATATTATTGGTTACACATTAATTGCATTAGTTGTTGCTTTTGTTATTTTTGTTGAACTTGTAGGCCACAAGATTATCTTTAGAAACCACCAAAAAATTCAAACTATTTTTGGACACCCACTTCTGATGTACTCCTTAAAGAGAATCGGAAGTGCTTTAATTTCTATTCTTTTAGCAATTATTGCTACATTCTTCTTAATTAGATTCAAAGTCATTATGAAAGGTGAGGAATTCTGCAAATTACTCATCTCCAACTTTGCTAAGATGGATCACGATATTGCTATGCAACAATGTGTTACTGCAAAAGCACAAATAGGTATTACTGATAACTGGTTTTTGGATTTAATTACCTACATTTTTAATATTCTTCCATTCCCAAAAACTGTTTGCAGAATCGACTACAACGAACCATTTGTCGCTGAAGTATCATCTTGTAGCGTCACCATCATGAATTTGGGCCAAGTTTACCAAATTACTGGTGAAGCTAAAGGTACATTTGTTACCGATTTGATCTTCAGACGTATGGGTACTTCATTCCAATTTGGAATTATTGCCTGTGTTGTTGAAGTCGCTCTTGGATACCCAATGGGTATTTTCATGGCAAAACACAAAGATGGAGTTTTTGACAAAATAGGAAATGCGTACATCATATCAATTGATGCGATTCCTGGGGTTGCCTATTACTATATTTGGATGGCTTTACTATGTTCGCTTTTAGGACTACCTAGAGCCTTTGAAGAAGGCAATTTCTTAACTTTATTAGCTCCGGCTCTCACGCTTGGCTTTACTGGTATGGCCGGTATTGCTCTGTGGGTTAGACGTTATATGCTTGATGAATTTAACTCTGATTACGTTAAATTTGCTAGAGCAAAAGGTCTTTCAGAGAACCGTATTTTATTTACACACGTTTTAAGAAACGCAGTTGTTCCACTAGTGCGTTCAATCCCATCAGCTATTTTGGGTGCTTTACTTGGAACATTCTACTTAGAGAAAATTTATGGCATTAATGGTGTTGGTATTTTAGCTGTTAACGTTGTTAGCCCTAACTCAATCGACTTCTATACCTTACAAGGTATCGTTATCATTACTGCTTTAATTTCAGTTTTAAGCTACTTACTTGGCGATATTGTTACAGCAATTATCGATCCACGTGTTAGCTTCTCTGAAGAATAGGAAAGGAGGATAAAGATTATGCAAAATAACAGAATCGTCGATATTGATTCCGCTGTCTACCATAACGTAGAAGATTTATTTACTGTCGTTGGCACAAGCGAAGAAAATATTGAAAAATTATCATCCACTCCTTATTCATATTGGAGAGAAACATTTAAACAAGTTATTAAAAAGCCACTTGCTATTGCATGTGTTGCAATTTTACTTGTTTTATTATTCTTCACAATCTTCGGACCAATGATGTCATATCATGAATGGTTCGCAGATGCTGCTAGACCAGTTGAAGAATTTGAACCAAACCTTCCATGGAACTCGGTTAACTGGTTCGGTACCTCTGGTGCCAAGATGGAATTCGCAAAGCGTGACCTATGGACAATGGTCTGGCTTGGTACTCAAAGATCGTTAGTCTTTGCAACTGTTGTTGCTCTTATTGACACTTTCTTAGGTATTTTAATTGGTTCATTATGGGGTTATTTTAGAAAGCTTGACCCTATTCTAATTGAGTTACGTAACTTTGTTAGTAACATTCCAGACTTATTGCTTTATTTCTTATTAATGCAATTCTTGGAACGTTCATTCTGGACATTAGTTTTCTTGCTTTGCTTATTTGGATGGATGGGCCTTGCAGGATTTATTCGTAACCAAATCATTATTATTAGAAATCGTGACTATAACATTGCTTCGCTTTGTTTAGGAAGCAAACCAAAAGCTATGATTACTCATAACTTATTACCATATTTGGTAAGTATCATTGTTACAGTTGTTTCTACTGCTATCCCAGGTGCTATTTCAAGCGAAGTCGGTCTCGCCTTCTTCGGTTTATCATTCTCAAAAGCACAAGGTGAAATTACTTTAGGACAATTATTAACTGCTGTTACCGATAAAGGTGAGTGGCTAACTAACCCGAACCTGCTTATAGTTCCGCTTATTGTCATGGTTCCGTTAACGGTCTGTTTCTTCTATCTCGGACTTGTTTTAGCTGATGCTACGGACCCGAAGACGCATCGTTAGAAAGGAGATACTATGGAAAACGATATTATTTTATCTGTTAAAAACTTATCCGTAGGATTCCTCTCTCACGGTAAGAAAATGAATGTTATTCGTGATGTCACAATTGACATCCATAGAGGAGAAACATTCGCAATTGTTGGTGAATCAGGTTCTGGTAAATCTGTCTTTACAAAGACATTTACAGGCATGCTTGAATCAAATGGTTTCATTTCAAATGGCTCAATTATGTTTGACGGAATTGATTTAACTCAATTAAAGAAACCTAAAGATTGGTTTGGAATTCGCGGCAAAAGAATTGCCACAATTTTCCAAGATCCAATGACATCATTAAATCCATTGTTCTCAATCGGTTATCAAATTGAAGAAGTTTTAATGCTTCACCATGGCATGTCCAGAAAAGAAGCAAAAGCAGAAGCAATTAATCTTCTTAAGAAGGTTAGAATTCCTGATGCAGAACACAGAATTAATGATTATCCATTCCAATATTCTGGTGGTATGAGACAAAGAGTTGTTATTGCTATTGCTCTTGCTTGCCGTCCAGAGATTTTAATCTGTGATGAACCAACTACCGCTCTTGATGTTACAGTTCAAGCTCAAATCTTAGCTTTAATTAGAGAACTTCAAGAAGAATATAAATGGACTACTATTTTTATTACACACGACCTTGGCGTTGTTGCTAACGTCGCAAACCGTATTGCTGTTATGTATGGTGGACAAATCGTCGAATATGGTACTGCAGAAGATATTTTCTACAATCCTGCACATCCATATACATGGGCTTTACTTTCCTCTTTACCTCAATTAGGTACAAAGGATGAACCTCTTGTATACATTAAAGGTAATCCACCTTCATTTAACGCAGAAATTGTTGGTGACGCCTTTGCTATTCGTAATGAATATGCTATGAAGATTGACTATGTCAGCGAACCTCCAATGTTCAAAATTAGTGATACTCACTATGCAAAGACATGGTTACTTGATCCTCGTGCACCAAAGGTTGAAAAACCAAAAATTATTCAAAATCTTAAAGAGCGTATTGAATCCGCTGCTAAAGAATTAGGAAGAGGAGGTAACAAATAATGGAAGAAAATAAATTACAACCTCGTACCTATATTGAAGTCGTGGGAATTCCTGAAGCTCCAAAGGATAAGAAAGAACTCAAAAAGTTAGCTAAAGAGCAAGCTAAAAATAAAGAAAAGAATGTTAACTACGATGATATTGTTGGAGACAAAGATAACATCGTAACATTAAAACACGTTAACATTGGCTTTAAAAACGGACTCGAAACACGTGTCGTTGTTGAAGATTTTAACTTAGCAATTAAGCGTGGCGAAATTTTCGGTCTTGTTGGTGAATCTGGCTCTGGAAAAACTACAATCGGACGTTCAATTATGAGAATCATCCCTATTTTAAGTGGTGATATCGATTATAACGGACACAAGATTAGTGGAAAACTTAGTAAAAAAGATTCACATAATTTAAAAACAAAGATTCAAATGATCTTCCAAGATCCATCTGCATCTTTAAACGACCGTGCAAATATTGACTATATTGTTTCAGAAGGTATTCGCGCATTCCATATGTACGAAAACGAACAAGATAGACTCAATAAAATTACAGAGATGATGAAACGTGTTGGACTACGTCCAGAACACTTAAAACGTTATCCTCATGAATTCTCTGGCGGTCAAAGACAACGTGTAGGTATCGCACGTTCCATGTTAATGAATCCTGATTTCGTCGTTGCTGATGAACCAATTTCAGCTCTAGACGTTTCTATTCGTGCTCAAATTTTGAACCTTATCAAAGAGTTCCAAAAAGAGAGAAACATGACAGTCTTATTTATTGCTCACGACTTATCAGTCGTTAGATACATTTCAGACAGAATTGGTGTTATTTATGGTGGACATTTAGTTGAGTTAACTAATGCAAATCGTTTATTTGAATGTCCTTTACACCCATACACCAAGTCCTTATTGAGCGCTATTCCACTTCCTGATCCAGTTAGTGAAAAACACAAAGAGATTATTTCGTACAACCCATTTGACCATCATTATAAATGGGATGATGTTCCACAACTTTACGAAGTTGAAGAAGGACATTATGTACGTTGTAACCTTGCTGAACTTGCACAATATAAGGAAATTATTGCAAAGAAAGGAGGCAAAAAATAATGGAATACATTGAACCAAAACCAGTGGATAACGATCCTAAAAAGAAAAGAAACAAAATTATTATTGCCTCGGTAAGTGGTGCATTAGCAGCAACTCTAGTTGTTGTTGGTTATATCCATTTAATCAAAAATGTTTTTATCGAATTTGATCACATCGAACTCTATACCTATACATATAGAACCGATGAACCAGATGGAGGCATTACAATTACTGGTATTGATCCAGAAGCAAAGCTTCCTTCAAAACTCAGAATTCCAACAAAATTAAACGGCAAAAAAGTTGTCGCTTTAGGAGATAATCTTTTTGAAAAGACAGCCGGTTTAGTTGAAGTTATTATTCCTGATTCAATTGAGTCAATTGGTGAAAAGTGCTTCTTTGATTGTGAAGACTTAGAAAGATTTAACGTTCCAAGTAAGTTAAAAACTATTGGAAAAGAAGCTTTTGATGGAACTAAATGGTTCGACAATAAAGATGATGGCGCTGTTACAATTGGCGAATGTATCTATAGATACAAAGGCGAAATGGAACCAGATACTGCTATCGTTGCTAGTGAAGATTCACCAGCAGCATATGCACACGCAAACTATTTTGATATTTCAAAATATAGTTTTGCTGCTGCGGGAGCTTTCGCTGATAAGGAAAACCTAACATATGTTGAACTTCCTGATTCATTTACTGAAGTTACAGATTCATTATTCTCTGGATGTGTTTATCTTGAAGAAGTTGTCTTAGATCAAAATATCATCATTATTGGAAACGAGGCATTTAGAGATTGTACAAAACTTACAAACCCTAATATTCTTACTGATTATGTTTTATCAATTGGTGATTTTGCATTTGCTAACTGTGACTTAACTGGAGAACTTAGATTCTCACCATTAGTCAGTGAAATTGGGGAAGGTGCTTTTGCTGATAATGAATCATTAACTAAAGTTATATTACCTTCATTCTTAGCAGAAATTAGAGATTATACTTTCTCAAACTGCACAAGCTTAGTTGACGTTGAATTCAATGCACAAGAGTTCATGGTTTACAATCCAGAAAATGTATTGTTGGATAAGATTGGTTCTACAATTTCGTATATCGGTGCATCTGCATTCGAAAATACTGCAATTGAAGAATTCAGAATTCCATTCAACGTTTCAACAATTAAGAGCCAAGCATTTGCTAACTGTCCAAACCTTGAAAGAGTTTATACATTAGAAAATACTTGGGGAAAACATCAAAATATTTGGGTTTGGAACGAAGGCCAAGGAAAATACGGCTGGGAAGAATCTGAATCCACATATATGGGTTTATTATCAATTGATGAAGGCGTATTCAAAAATTCGCCAAAATTTGAAGGTCTTGTCTTAGACGTTTGTGATGAAAATAACAACGTTACCCATATTTCGGAATTAGACGAAGTTACAATTCCTGTAACATTATCAAATTTAGGTGGAACAAACTTTGATTCAGAATTATTTGCTGGAACAAGTATTAATACATTAAATATTGGCAAAGATTTTACGAATGTTATTAATAGCACACAAATTACTGATGAAGATGAAAGATATATTTATCTTTCTGAATTAAATGAAGATCGTTTAGAAATCTTACCTCCATCACTTTGCTATGCGCAAACATACAACTCAGAAAATCCTAGCGAAACACTTGATTTAACTTGCGATAAACTTGTTGAAGTTAACTTTGGCGTATTAGTCAAAGATGCCTCTGATCAAATTCTCAAGACACCAACAGTTAAGAGAATAAATTCTAAGGCGTTTAAAGGTGCTTCTAACCTTGTAAACTTCACAATGGGAGATACAGTCGAAGAAATGGGCACAAACATTTTTGAAGATTGTGCAAAATTAAAAACAATCTCCTTATCTGATTCATTAAAGGTTATTTCAAATAAATGTTTCTATAACTGTGTTGAACTTGAAGCAATTGTTATTCCTGAAACTGTACGCACAATTGGCGATGACGCATTTAATGGATGCTCAAAATTAGCAAGCGTAACTTATGCAGGAGAGCACAATGTCGATTCAATTGGTAACTATGCATTCAAGAACTGTACATCTTTGTTATCATTTGATGCAGGATCGTGTGAAGTTGTTGGAAAAGGCGCATTTGAAGGATGCATAAGTCTCTCTTCAATCATATTCACCTCTTCTACAAAGGTTCCTTCTATCAAAACAGATTTATTTAAAGGATGTTCAAGCTTAAATAATGTTGTACTTGATGAAAATATTGCCGTTATTGAAAAATCTTCTTTTGAAGGCTGTTCATCATTAACAAGCATTACATTGAAGTATAACGGTGTTGTTAAAGTTGAAGCCGATTCCTTTAAAGATGTAAGTCTTTCAGAAGTAAGAGTACCTGCTTCACAAATTGAAGCTTATCAAGCGAGCGAAGCTTGGGCACTTATCTGCACAAACTTTGTTGCAATTGATTAATTGTTAATATTAAGGTTTAGACCGTCTAAAGACGGTCTTTTCTTTTTACTTTAGAGTACAAATCAAAAAGAGAAAAATTACATATCACATATGCATTTTTGTGCAACATGATAATAGATATTTTCGCATTTTTTAGGCACTTTTTTTGAAAAAGTTGTACAGTGTATGAAAATTATCAATTTTTTGCATATTTTTTATTTATTTTCATATATACTTTTATCACATTCACAAATTTTGAAAACGTGAAATCGAAATACACATATTCCACATATTTTATATTTATATAAGGAAGGAGATAAAAATATGTTATCAGTTAAAAAACGTGATGGCTCTTTAGAAGAATTTAATCTTTCTAAGATTGAAAACGCTATTGAGCGTGCATTCATGGCAGAACACAAGTTCTACAATTCTGACATTATTCAAATGTTAGCATTACGTACAACTGCTCAATTTAATAGCAAAATTGTTCAAGATGTTATTGGAATTGAAGATATCCAAGACGCAGTTGAAGTCGTTTTAATTCAAGCAGGTTACATTGATGTTGCTCGTAGCTACATCATTTACCGTAAACAACACGAGAATCTAAGACAATTAAAAGAAACAAACATTGATTACAAGAATGTTATTAACAACTACTTAAAGATCAATGACTGGAGAGTTAAGGAAAACTCAACAGTTACTTATTCTGTTGGTGGACTTATTCTCTCAAACAGTGGTGCTGTTACAGCAAACTATTGGTTAAGTGAAGTTTATGATCAAGAAATTGCAAATGCACATAGATCTGCAGATATTCATATCCATGATTTATCAATGCTTACAGGTTACTGCGCAGGTTGGTCACTTAAACAACTTATTCAAGAAGGATTAGGAGGAGTTCCTGGTAAGATTACATCAGCTCCAGCAAACCACCTTTCAACCCTTTGTAACCAAATGGTTAACTTCTTAGGAATTATGCAAAATGAATGGGCTGGTGCTCAAGCATTCTCATCATTCGATACTTATTTAGCTCCATTTGTTAAGAAAGATAATCTTACTTACAAAGAAGTCAAACAATGCATTCAATCATTCATTTATGGTGTTAACACTCCATCAAGATGGGGAACACAAGCACCATTCACAAACATTACATTAGACTGGACAGTTCCAAATGATATGGCTGAACTCAACTGTATTGTTGGTGGAAAAGAAATGGACTTCAAATACAAAGATTGTAAGCCAGAAATGGATATGATCAACAAAGCCTTTATTGAAGTCATGATTGAAGGCGATGCTAATGGACGTGGATTCCAATACCCAATTCCAACATATTCCATTACAAGAACATTCGACTGGTCTGAAACTGAGAATAATAAATTATTATTCACAATGACAGCTAAATACGGTACTCCATATTTCTCAAATTATATTAATTCAGATATGGAACCAAGCGACGTTCGTTCAATGTGCTGTAGATTACGTCTTGATTTACGTGAATTACGTAAGAAATCTGGTGGTTTCTTCGGTTCAGGTGAATCCACAGGTTCTATCGGTGTTGTTACAATCAATATGCCAAGAATTGCTTACTTAGCAACAGATGAAGCAGACTTCTATTCTAGATTAGACAAAATCATGGATGTGTCCGCACGTTCATTAAAGGTTAAACGTAATACAATTACTGCTCTTCTTGAAGCTGGATTATATCCATATACAAAACGTTATTTAGGTACATTCAATAACCACTTCTCAACAATCGGATTAGTTGGTATGAACGAAGCTTGCTTAAATGCTCGTTGGATTAAGAAAGACTTAACAAACGAAGAAGCTCAAAAATTCACAAAAGATGTTCTCAATCACATGAGAGAAAGACTCTCTGATTATCAAGAACTTTATGGCGATTTGTATAACCTTGAAGCTACACCTGCAGAATCAACTTCATATCGTTTAGCAAAACACGATAAGGCTAAATATCCAGATATCATTACAGCAAGTGAAAGTGGCAATACACCATACTACACAAACAGCTCTCACTTACCTGTTAACTTCACAGAAGACATCTTCAAAGCTCTTGATATTCAAGATGAATTACAAACACTTTATACATCTGGAACAGTCTTCCATGCATTCTTAGGACAAAAACTTCCTTCATATAAATCATGTATGAATTTAGTTCGTAAGATCGCAGAAAACTATCACATTCCTTACTACACAATGTCTCCAACATACTCTGTTTGTAAGGAACACGGATATATTGACGGCGAACAATACACATGTCCAAAATGTGGTGCAAAGACAGAAGTCTATTCACGTATTACTGGATACTATCGTCCAATTCAAAACTGGAATGATGGTAAGACCGAAGAATACAAGATGCGTAAAGAATATGATATTTCCAAATCACATTTAACACATGATGTTCACAAAGAATGTTCATGCAAAGAATGTCACGAAGAAGAAAATTCAAACGAAGCATTAAATGAAACATTACTCTTTGGTACAAAAACATGCCCAAATTGTAAGATGGCAAAAATGCTCTTAGATAAAGCTGGAATTAAATATCGCTTTGTTGATGCAGAAGAAGAAGTTGAAATGACAAGACAATTCGAAATTAAGAAAGCGCCAACATTAATCGTTCCTTCAAAAGACGGCGTTATCAAATTAGAAAACGCATCAAATATTAAAGGATATATTGAAGGTCTACATTAATATGATTTACGACTCAATTATTATTGGTGGTGGTGCTGCCGGAATGTCTACTGCGTTATATCTTCTTAGAAATAACAAAACAGTTCTCATTCTTGAAAAAGAAAATTTCGGTGGTCAAATCGCCAATTCTCCTAAAGTTGAAAACTTTCCATCAATTAAGGAGATCTCTGGATTAAATTTCTCTGATAATTTATTTGAGCAAATCAATGCACTTGGAGTCGAATTTGAACTTGAAGATGCCGAATCTATTACTAAAGATGAAAACGGCATCTTCAAAGTTGTCACAAACTATAATGAATACCAAGCTAAAACAGTTGTTCTAGCAAATGGCGTTAAACACAGACTAATGAACCTTCCAAAAGAACAAGATTTAATTGGAAACGGAATTAGCTTCTGCGCAGTATGTGATGGACCTATGCTAAAAGGAAAAGAAGCTTACTTAATTGGAGATGCAAATACAGCACTTCAGTATGCAATGCTTCTATCCGACTACTGCACTAAAGTTCATATGTTTACATTATTCGATCATTTCTTTGGAGATAAGGTTCTTATCGATAAAGTTAACAACAATGAGCGAATTATTGTTACTCATAACATGAACTTAGTCGAATACAAGGGTGAGGAAAAACTTACTGGTTTAATATTTGAAAACACGCAAGACAAAACCAGAAGAGAATTTGAAACAGATAATGTCTTCGTATGCATTGGTCAAATTCCACAAAATGATAAGTTTGCCGACTTGCTCGTATTAGAAAAAGGATATGTAGTTACAAACGAATCAATGGAAACAAAAACAGCTGGTTTATATGCTGTTGGAGATACAAGAAAAAAAGACGTCCGTCAACTCGTCACTGCATGCAATGACGGAGCGATAGCCGCCTTATCAATTATTCGTTATATTGCTTAATATCCACGCAATTCTACATTATTTATAGTCTTACGTAGAATATCTCTATAATATAAAGCCTTTGTCTCATCAACGGGATGAAGGCTTTTTTCTATGACACCTTCACGATATACAAATTTTTGAAGATACACCTTCTTTGCGCCCTTAAGTAATTGGCCAATTTTAATGATGTCATCTTCGTTATGGTGCTCAGCTAATAATGTTGTTCTAAATTCGTAATCAACTTTTCCTTGTTTTAAAAGATTGATTGTTTCTTTAACTAATTCAAAGTTACCATTTACACCAGTTGTTAAAGGATATCTATCAAACGAATTTTTAATATCCATTGCGACATAATCCAATAACTTTTCATCAATCAATTCTTTTACTAATTTTGGGTTAGTGCCATTTGTGTCTAATTTTACTTTGTAACCGAGTTGTTTAATTTTGATAATTCTATCTTTCAATTCAGGCATTAATGTAGGTTCGCCACCTGTTATAACAACTGCATCAATTAAACCTTTACGAGATTCTAAGTAAGAATAAATTTCGTCAAATGGAATTTTTTCTTTTGCATCTACAACCGTCTCGATATTGTGGCAGAATGGACATCTAAAATTACATCCAGGCGAAAATAAAACAATAGACACCATTTCGTCGTAGTCTAATAAAGAAAATTTGTCTATTCCTGTGAATTCCATATCATTATTATACATTTAAATACGTAAATATTACTATGTAAGGTGAAACATTTGATAGAATAGAGACATGATAATTAAAGAATTTGTTAAAAACCGTAAAGAAGAATTAAAAAATGAATTTGCTAAATTAGGCACCTCTAAGAAATTTGTTATTGTTCAAATGAACGAAGATCCTGCAAGTTGCGCTTATATTAAAGGCAAATTAAAAGATGCTGCAGAATTGGGGGTAAATGCCGAACTAAGAAAATTCCCGTTAGATTTTTCTGAAGTTGAATTGTTAGAAGAAATTGAAAAGTTGAATAAAGATGATTCAGTCGCAGGCTTTATTGTTCAAATGCCGCTTCCAAAACAAATTAACGAGGAAACAGTTAAGCTAGCAATTAATCCTGCTAAAGATGTTGATGGCTTCCATCCATTAAGTTCTTTAGATCCATGTACTCCAGCAGGAATTATGAATTACCTAGATTTTATGAAAATAGAATTGCTTGGTAAAAATGCGGTAGTAATAGGAAGAAGTAACATTGTTGGAAAACCAATGGCAAAATTACTTCTTAAGAGAAGCTGCAACGTAACTGTTTTGCATTCCAAAACATCTTTTGAAGATATGCATCGTTATATAAAATATGCAGACATTATTGTTGTTGCAGTTGGCAAGATGCATTTATTGGATAATAAATTTGAATATAAACCAAGTGCAGTTTTGGTTGATGTTGGTATTAATAGAGCAGAAGATGGTTTACACGGTGATGCATTGCCAAATCTTCCAGTTGCATTGCAAACACCAGTTCCAGGTGGAGTCGGTTTATTAACCCGACTTGCTTTATATGAAAATTTCTTAAAAATACTTAAAAAATAAATCTTTTATACTTTATATAAAGTATAGTTTAAAACATTTAAACGAGTGCCTTGGTACTCGTTTTCTTTTGCGCCATTTGTAATTAAATTATTGATCTCGTTAAACACTTCATTTTCAATATTAGGGTTGACGCAAAAATCTATAAATCCTCGTTCAGATTTTTTCAATGTTTCGAGTGCTGCATTAGCTTCTTCAACAGTATCTAGAAGAAGGTCATATTCCTTATCTTGATAAGTATATTTTCTAGCTGAATAGTAAGAATAATTAGATTTTGTTGCGTAATTTAAATCCTGCCAGTTGGTATTCTCGTATGTATACATCAAAGCTTTGCTTGCAAAAAAGTAAGTATGAGTAAGAACGTAATAATTTGTATTCGGGACATTGATGTGACTCCATGTAGGACATGCTAAATACCATTTATTATCTTTAGTATTTTTGAAATATGTATAACCATGTCCAGCAACACTTCTAGATTTCCAATCTTTTGCAGTGTAATGAGTTCCTGTGCCTCTAACTATTTCAATTCCTTCCATTCTTCCTAATAAAGTTGCAAGTTTTGCATAGCCATCGCAAACAACTAAGTTATTATCAAAATAACCTTCGAGGAAAAATGCTTTATAACCTGCACAAGTTTCATCAGGGTATATATCTGGATTTGGTGGTTCAGGATATTCTAAAGCCTCGTAATCGTATTGGCACGTGCTGATTATTAAATCATAAATTGATGCCATTTTTTCCTCACTAGAAGCAGTAGATAAGACATTATGTCTTAATAAATCTTTTGCTTGGTCGTAGTAATAATCCGCTGGACTATATTCGATTGGATTTACTCTATAACCGTGTTCTGCTGCGTACCAAAGTTGTTGTGTAGTTGCGACATCAACTATAGGTTTCGAAGGGTCATCAGTTGCAAAATTATTCCAACTGTCATCTCTATCTCCAGCAAATTTAAAATCAATAATTTGATTTAATTGCTCTTTAGTCTCTTCAGTATCTTTGTATGCATTTTTATAAAAAGTTAATTGAAATCTCCAAACATTATTTTTTATTGTTTGGGCGTTCATTCCCATAACGCTATTTACAAGTTCTCCATACCAGTAAAGATAATTTAATTCTTCTTTTAAAACCTTGTTTCTTGTTGACCAAACATAGTTGTTTAAAGTTATATCGAAATATTCTATTTTGTAGAATGCACAGTAGTCTACTGCTGCGCTCAATTCTTTCATGTTGCTAACAGTAAAACTTGGTTTAACCAATTTGTTTGTATAACGATAATTTCTTTCGTCATTACTATCAGTTACATCTGGTTCAGAAGGTGTTGGCAAAGGTATATCTTTATCACAACCTGTAAGTGGTAATAATAGAAAAGGTAATAATAGAATTAGTTTTTTCATGCACATATTATATAATGATTGTGATTTATGAGAATACTTTTGGTAAGCCAATATTATTATCCTGAACGTAATTCTGTTAGTGAAATTGCTGAGCATCTAGTAAAGCTTGGTCACAAAGTAACTGTACTTACTGGAAAACCAAATTACGGTTTTGGTTTTGTTTTGCCAGAGTATAAAAAAGTAAAATATGAAGAAATCAACGGCGTTAAAATTCATAGAGTAAATTTGGTTCCGAGAAAGAACACCTCTATTGGAACTGCAAGAAACTATTTATCTTTTCATCGAAACGCAAAAAGATTCATCAGACATTTCAAAGAAAAATTTGATATTGTATTATCTGTTTCTTTATCGCCAGTTATTTCAATTGCTCCTGCATGTTTGTATGCAAAAAAGAACAATGTGCCACACATTTTATTTTGCGAAGATTTATGGCCAGAATCCGTTGTTGCTACCAAGGCATTTAAAAAGAATTCTTTAGCATACAAATTGATATATAAATGGAGTAAGTCTTTATACGAAAAATGTGATGAAATTATTATTACTTCTCCTTCTTTTAAAGAATATTTTAATGATGTTTTGCAGATAAAAACCAAGCAATTCCCATATATTAATCAACCAGTTCTAGAAAATTTTGAAGAAAAAGAATTAGCGGTTGAATATAGCAATAAGGTTAATTTTGTATATGGTGGAAATATTGGAAAACTTCAATTATGCGACAAAATGATCGAGGCAATGAAACTTTTAGAAAACGAAGATGTTTGTTTGCATTTAATAGGAAACGGAAGCGAATGCGAAAATATCAAAAATTTAATTGAACAATCTAAAACCAAAAACGTCAAATATCATGGTGTTGTTTCTCCAGAAGAAATTAGTAATTTTTATAAAAATGCAGATGCTCTAATTGTTCCTTTAGCAAACGAAGGTTATGTTGGCAAAACAATACCTAATAAAGCTATTCAATATTTGAAATATGGAAAACCAATAGTAGGCATTATTTCTAACGACGCAAAAGAATTGCTTGAGAAGGCTAATGGATCGATATTCGCGGATGAAAATCCTGAAAGTATTGCTTCCGCTTTTAAAAAGATTTGTGAACTATCTGAAAAAGAAAAGAACGATATGGGCAATAATAACAAATTGTTCTTTGAATCCAATTTAATTGTTGATATACTGGTTAAGAAAATTGAAACAGAATTAAAAAAATATATTAAATAATTAATTATTTAATATATCTAAATGATCAAGCACCATCTTCTCAACGGTGTTTTCTTTTGCTGTAGAAATGCATGCTTCAAAGGTACATTGATCAATCTTTTTAAGTGCATTATTTATTGAGGCTTTACTAACTTCATTAATCAAGAATCCATTATTCTCATCGTTAATAAGTTTTAAAGACGAATTAACATTTTTTGTAGATATTACAGGCAAGCCTTGAGACATTGCTTCGTTAACAACATGTCCATAGATGTCTTCATTGCTTGGAAAAATAAATGCTTTTGAAAATCTGTAAATTTCAAATTGCTGTTTTCTATTTAAGTAGCCCATTAATTTGATGTTCTTAACAGATCTTTTTTGAATAAGATTTTCAAGTTTTTTATGTTGCGGTCCTTCGCCTATAATAAGTAACATTTTTTGTTCATCTTCAGGCCAAGATTGAACAAGTTCAACAAAATTTTTCCTTGGTATCAATTGTCCGCAAGAAACATATATTTCGTTTGAATTAATGTTGTATTTATTTTTTAAATTATCGATTTCGTCTTGGCTCAAACATTTTAACAAAATCTCATCTTTATAAATGGTGCTATAGGTATAGTTATAAATCTTATCTGTATAGGCACCATAATGTTTTAAATAGATATTTGATCTTTGATCAGGGGAAATATAGAAGTTTGCTCCTGAGATATATTTTGTTTTTATATTACGTCTGAGTTTTGATTCTTTCTCTTTTTTGATTCCGCCATTTATGTATAAGCAATACTTAATATTGTTCTTCTTCAAATATTTGATTGCTTCCATTTCTGCAAATGTTGAGTAACCATTCATTACAACTAAATCGTATTTATTTGTTTTTAAATGATTTTTGATAGCGTTTGAAAGTATATTTTCGTCTCCGAGTTTTACTCCTTTAATAGAAACTGTTTTGAAATCATATTTTGTTTCTGAGTAAAATTCTTTAGTTCTATTGTTAGCTGAATCGCGTTCAAAAATAACAGTTAAGTCGAAATGCTTGGATAATTCATTAAACAATCTAACTTTATATGGAGCTGGATGATTAAAGACGAACAAAATCTTTTTCATACTCAATAATTATACTTACTTATATCAATTAATTAAATGATATAATTGAGATATGTTAAATGGATGGAAAGAATTTTTTGAAAAGATTGAAAATAAAGAATATTTTGCGTCTTTAAATAATTTTTTAGATGAAGAGTATTCTACAAAAACAATTTATCCTAAAAGAGAATTAATATATAACGCATTTAACTTAACTAATCCTGAAGATATTAAAGTAGTTATTTTAGGTCAAGATCCATACCATAATCCTGGCCAAGCAATGGGCTTATCTTTCTCTGTTCCAGAAGGCGTGAAATTACCGCCATCATTAGTAAACATTTATAAAGAAATAGAAGCTGATTTTGGATATAAAATGAGAAACTCTGGAGATCTTACTTATTTAGCAAAACAAGGTGCGCTTTTAATCAACGCTTACCTTACTGTTATTGAAAATAAACCTTTGTCTCATCATAAAAAAGAGTACGAACTTTTAATGAAAGATTTATTTGAATATTTGGATACTTTAAATCAACCGATTGTGTTTATGCTTTGGGGCAATTTTGCAAGATCGTATAAGAAATTTATTAATAATAAGAATAGATTGATTTTGGAAAGCGTTCATCCAAGTCCTTTGGGTGCTAATCATGGTGGCTGGTTTGGGTTGCATCAATTCAAACGTTGCAATGAATATCTAAAGGAAAATAATGTTAACTCTATTGATTGGAAAAATTAGTGTATAATTAAACTACATCCGGAGCTTCGTTGTCGAGGCTGAGAGGAATCTAATTGAGGATTCGACGGAACCTGATCCAGGTAATGCTGGCGGAGGTACTTGTTAGGAAACAGCCTCCGAGAGGAGGTGTTTTTTATTAAAAAATTATTAAATTTTCTCAAAACAAACGCATTTATATTGTGTGGTGTGTTGGGCATACTTTCTATTTGCTCTTTGTTCTTAACCATTTTTGTAGTCGAAACTAAAGAAAATTTAACTCTTTCTTTAAATTTGATTTCGTATTTTGAAACACCAACAAAATTTTCTTGGACATTGATTGCTACTCTGGCAATTTGTGGTTGTGGAATCATTTTTTCATTTTTGTCAAAAGTACGTAAAGAATTTTTAGGTATTTCAGCATTTTTGTTTATATTAACAACAATATTTTTTGCTTTAGCAAAATCGTTCTATAAATTAAATGAAAATGTAGAAAATGTTTCGATTCAAAGCGGCTTAATTTTAGCTATTGTTTTCTCTTCTTTAGCCTCGTTATTTTCACTGACTATTGGATATTTCGAAAGCAACAACACTGTAAGGGATATAGCGGAACAAGGAATGTTAATTGCGATGGCGTTTGTTTTAAATCTTATTAAGTTGTTTGAAGCTCCTGGTGGTGGCTCTGTTAATCTTCAAATGTTACCTCTATTTTTGCTTGCCTTACGACATGGACCGATAAATGGTTTGATCAGTGGTGGACTCGTGTACGGAATGGTTACATGTTTAACAGATGGTTGGGGGATCCAATTCTATCCTTTTGACTATTTATTAGGCTTCGGAAGTGTCGCTATTGTTGGGTTATTTAAAAATTTTATTTTTAACGGCAATACAAAATACAACTTTAAGTCGATTCTGTTTTTGGTTATATCAATAATCGCCTCATCGTGTGTAAGATTTTTAGGCGGTATACTTTCTTCAATGATTTACTATTACAACAACGATGAATTTATTGATGGATTAACAAAGTCTTTGATTTATAACGTTCCTTATATTTTTATATCTGCCGGTATTGCATTGATTGCAATGATAGCTTTATATCCTGTTTTGGCGAAACTTAACAACCGATATCCAACAAAACAATTTAAAAAGGAATAATTTGTTCGTATATAAACAAGTTATATGTTATAGTCCTTATAAAGGAAGACTTTTATATGAACGAAGAAGAAAAGATTGAAGAAGTGCCTTCTGTTGAATCTCTTGAAAATCAAGAAAATGTTGTGAAAGAAGACCGCAACGAACCATTAGACAACAAGGTTAAAGAAAAACCTAATTTTGAATATGATGACGATGCTTTAAAGAATATTGAAGATTGCAGAAAAGAATTTTTGGCATTTTACAAAAGACAAAGAATTTGGAAATGGGTTATTGGAATTGCTGCTTTAGCAATTGTTATTACTTCTTTGATTGTTTTGCCAAATACTCTTCCAAGAGATGCTGAAAATGCTTTGGCAAAATCAACAATAGCTTTAATGTGGATTATTACTGGTGTTACTTTAGCGTTAGTTGTTACTTACACATTAGTTATTAAACGAGTCATCAACAAAAAGATGAAACAATACTTTTCGAATTTCTATGAACAGGCTTCAATTTATTCGTTCCAAGATGATTGTTTTACTGATGTTTCCTTGCAAATCCCTGATAAAATCTCGAAAATTCAATTCGATGAAAATATGATGTATCGCAACGTTTCAGAGGTTGGATCCAGAGGTTTAACTGAGTTCAAATACAACGGTGAACTTATGATGGTGTGCGATTGTGCTGCACAAGTTAGGGCTGAAAAAAGAATTATGCCTGTATTTGTTGGCAAATATTTAGTTGGACCAGCATCTTACGGTGAAGCAGAACCAATTGTCATTTATTTAAGAGGTGATCATCGTTCTTTACCTCCAACAAACTTAGATGAAATAAAGGATGTTTATGATAAAGACGACATAGTTATTTACTCAAATAACAAAGATTGGGCAAAAGTTGTAAATGCCAAAGTCATTAAAGCTTTGAAAAATATTGAAATCGGAAAAGAATTAATCGACGTAGCAATCTCGGTCTTAAACGGAAAAGTATATATGTGTTTAGGATTTGATGATCCATTAATGGTGTTACCATTGATGGAGGATTTTAATCCTGAGCCTTATAAAGAATATAGAAAACAATTGAATGCAATATGTAAAGTTGCTGAGGAGCTTTCTAAATGAGTGATAGCAAAAGAGGAAATTGGTATTTAGTCCAAGCCTATAAACATAATGGTGAACTCCATAGACAGTGGAGCCATAGTTTTATGCTAGAAGAAACAGACGACTTTTATGTTTTAGCTTCAATTAGAGCTGCAGTCATTGAATCTGATGGAAGAAAATGGCACACGAAAGAACCTGCAATTTTTATTCTTTCAAAAAATGAATGGTTTAACGTTATTGCAATGTTAAAAGAAGATGGCGTTTGTTATTACGTTAATATCGCTTCTCCAACAATTTTTGACAACAATATACTTAAGTATATTGATTACGATTTGGACGTTAAATTATATGGCGATGGATCGACTAAACTTCTTGATGTTAACGAATACAGAAAGCATGCAAAAGAACAAAATTATCCTGATTCTATCAGGGCGATTTTAAGTTCTTATGTTGATAAAATTTACGCAAAAATTAATAATCATGATTACCCGTTTAATGATGAAAAAATTCATTATTATTTCAGTTTATTTAAGAAGTTAACAAATAACTTTTAACACTTTATCAGCTTCAGCTAAACCAGGCGCAATTCGTCTGGTTTTATTTTCATATTCAGCAGCATCGCCAATTACAAAAATATGCGGTTCAACTTCACAGTTTTGATTGACTAAAAAGAAAGCACCCTTTTTTGGAAAATTAAAGGATGAAATTTCTGGTACCGCGCCAAAATTTACAAAGATACAATCGACTGGCAAATCTACATATTTGTCTTCATTTTCGGAAACTAATTTTATTTTCACAGATTTTGCTAAGCCGTTTTCGCATTCCAGTGAGAAAGGTACATAAGGAAGATAAAGTTTTAAATTTTTACAATCTTTTATTGTGTTTGGGTTTCCGCGGAATTCGGTTCTCCTATGTATCAAAGATACATTGTTAGATATTTTTGAGAGAGTTTTTGCCCAATCTAGTGCGCTATCTCCTCCTCCAAAAATGGCTATTTTCTTATCTGCTAAAAATTCATAATCTTGTAATAAATAAAGTATGTTTTTGCAATGGGATTCGTTGTCTAAACCCAAAGGTCTTGGAGTAGAAAAGCCAAGGCCTGTTGCGATCACAACATTTTTGGCAAGGAACTCGTTATTTGCAGTCACGACCTTAATCGGATTCCCTCGAATAATATCGACTACTTTTTCATTAAAAATAATTTTATTAAGGTCAACTTTTGATTCTAAAAATTTGATATAGTCTTTTGATTTAATTGTTTTAATTCCAGGTATATCAACGATTTCTTTTTCTGGATATTTAGTTGTCAATTGCCCGCCAATATTACTAGTTGCTTCTAGGATTAAATAATCCTTGCATTTACTAGCTAGGTACAACCCGATTGGTCCGGCTCCGACAATAATAATCTTATGAATCATACAAAAATAATATAACATAGTTATAAGAAGTTGCTATAATAGAAACACATATCATGTGGAAACTTACTATTAATTCAAAAAATTCTGAATCTACAAAAGCACTCGCCGCAAGGTTTACAAAAGTCCTAAAACCTGGCGATGTTGTTTTACTTACAGGAGATTTAGGAGCAGGAAAAACAACGTTTGTTGGAGGCTTTTTAAATGCTTTAGGTTATAAAGAGCACGTTGTTTCTCCTACATTTAACATTTTAAAATGTTACTTTGATGTAAAACCTTCCGTTTTTCATATCGATGCTTATAGATTAGAAGATCAAAATCACGACATCGGTCTTGAAGAATTTATTGAAGGAAATGGAATTACATTTATTGAATGGCCGAAATTTATTCCAGAATTAATTCCTCACAAACATTTAAATATAGAGATTACTAGATTAAGTGACAAGGAAAGACAAATAGTTATTTCCGCAGATGATGGAATGTATAAAGAAATTGAAAACTCTTTGAAGGATTAAAAATGTATCAATTGTTATTAGATAGCTCAAACAAATTTCTTTCAGTTGGTTTATCAAAAGACGGAAAAGTGGTTGATAAAACTTTTTATGAAGCTTGGCAAAGACAAAGCGAAATGATGGTTTCCGAAATTGAAAGTCTTCTTGAAAGAAACAATATTACAAAGAACGACTTGGATGGAATTGTTGTAGGAATAGGCCCTGGTTCGTATACAGGTGTTCGTATTGCTATTACAATCGCAAAAACAATTGGTTATGCCTTAAAAATTAATGTTTATAGCGTTAGTTCATTGTCTTTACTTAGGATTGAGAATAAACCAACCATTTGTATATTTAACGCTCGCAGCGACAGGTCATATGTTGGCGTGTACGAGGATGATAAGAAGATTCTTGAAGATTGTGTTATGGCAAACGAGGATCTTCTAAAATATATTTCCGAACACAAAGACTATTGCATTGCTGGTGACGTTGAAAATCTTGGTTTAAAAGGATCAGAATTTGACCTAATAGAAAATCTTGCAAAAGGGATCAGTAAATCTAATTTAGTTGAAAACATATTTGCTTTGAATCCTTTATATTTAAAGGATTTAACAAAATGATAACAGTTCGTGAATGCACAAAAGAAGATTTAGAAAATTTGTGTGTTATAGAAAATGAGTGTTTCGTAAATCCCTGGTCTAAGGATGATTTGTTATACGAAATTGCTACTAACCCGATAAATATAATTTATGTCGCTTTTGATGAAGATAAATTGATTGGATTTATCGATTACATGGTTACGTTCAATTCTGCAACAATTTCTCAGGTTGCAGTTACAAAAAAATATCGTAAGCAAGGCATTGCAACGATGTTAATGAGAAAAATGTTTGAATCGCTTCCGAGTGAAGGAGATGACATTGTCGAATTTGTCACTTTAGAAGTAAGACAATCAAACGAACCAGCCATTAATTTTTATTTAAAAAATGGCTTTGAAAAAATAACAGTTAAAAAAGGTTATTATAAGGATGGCGAAGACGCTATCTATATGGTGAAAGGGATGAGATAAATGGCTTGTATTCTTGGTATTGAATCTAGTTGCGATGAAACATCAATCGCTATCATTCGAGACGGCGAGCTTTTAAGCAATGTTGTTGCTACTCAAATAGAACAGCACCAACAATTTGGTGGTGTTATGCCTGAATTGGCAAGTAGATTACACTGTGAAAACGTTTTGTTTGTTCTCGATGAAGCATTAAGAAAAGCAAATATTTCTTTAGACGAAATTGATGCTTTTGCTTTTACTAGAGGACCAGGTTTAATCGGTGCTTTACATATTGGTATGCAAGTAGCAAAAACTCTTGCTATGCTTTACAACAAACCTTTAATTCCAGTTCACCACTTAGCAGCTCATATTTACGCTAATGAATATGTAAAACCTCTGCAATTCCCACTTCTTTCTATTGTTGTTAGCGGTGGAAATACAGAATTTGTATACATGAAAGAATCAATGGATTTTGAAATCATTGGCGAGACAAAAGATGATGCAATTGGTGAGTGCTTTGATAAAGTTGCTCGTACAGTTGGATTACCTTATCCAGGCGGAATACCAATTGATAAATTATCTAAAGAAGGAAAGCATTCATATAAATTGCCTTTCCCTTTACATGATGACAGTTTAGATTTCTCTTATTCAGGACTTAAAACTGCTGTTATCAATCTTGTTCATAACGAAGAACAAAAGGGAAATAAAATTAATGTCCCGGATTTGTGCAAATCCTTCCAAGATGTCGCTGTTGGAATGATTATGGATAGACTAGATAAAGCCTTAGAACGTTATGAAATAAAACAAGTCGTATTAGCTGGTGGTGTTAGCGCAAACTCTTATTTAAGAGAACAAATGCACAACCGCTTAGACAACAGTGGAGTCGATCTTATTGTTCCACCAATATGGTGTACAACCGATAATGCTGCAATGATTGCTAGATTAGCAACGCACTTATATGATATGAAAATATTTGCAGACTCTACTATTTCGTGCGATCCTAACTGGCGCATAGACAAATATAAAACATATTAAAATTTAGTGATTTTTCACTAATTTGATATAATGTAAATACTTTGGAGGTAAGATTATGGAACCAAGAGGCGTAACAATCGTTGACTTATACCAATGTGTAGTCAGCGAAGATAAAGAAGATAAAGAGTTTTTAGCATCCTTAAAGGATGTATTTGTTGAAGGATGGGTTAGAACGAATCGTGATAACGGTTCAATCGGATTTATTGCTTTGAATGATGGTACATGCTTTAAGAATGTTCAATTAGTTTATGATGCAAATGAAGTTAGTGATTACAATGCATTAAGCCATGTCAATACAGGTGCAGCTTTATCTGTTGTTGGCGAACTAGTTTTAACTCCAGAAGCAAAACAACCATTTGAAATTAGAGTAAAAGAATTTAATGTTGAAGGAAAAGTTGATGCAGATTATCCACTTCAAAAGAAAGCTCACTCATTAGAATTTTTAAGAGAAATTGCTCATCTTAGACCAAGAGCAAATACATTTAATGCAGTATTTAGAATGAGAAACGCAATGGCGATGGCTATTCACGAATATTTCCAACAACACGGTTTTATGTATGTTCATACACCATTGATTACTGGAAACGACGCCGAAGGCGCTGGTTCAACATTCAATGTTACAACAAACGACAAAGATCCAAATTCGTTCTTTGGAAAACCAGTTTCTTTAACAGTTTCTGGTCAATTACATGTTGAATCTTTTGCATTAGCATTCCGCGATGTTTATACATTTGGACCAACATTCAGAGCAGAACATTCAAACACAACAAAACACGCTTCTGAATTCTGGATGATTGAACCTGAATTAGCTTTTGCTGACTTAGAAGATGATATGGAATGCATTGAAGGATGCTTAAAACATTGTATTGATGTTGCTTTACATGAATGTAAGGATGAAATAGAATTCTTCAACAACTTTATTGATAAAGGCTTAAAAGATAGACTTCATGAAGTTTTACATTCTGATTTCAAACGTATGACATATACTCAAGCAATTGAAGAACTTCAAAAAGCAGTTAAAAATGGTCACAAATTTGATAACAATAACATTGAATGGGGAATGGATCTTCAAAGCGAGCACGAAAGATACATTACTGAAAAAGTCGTTGGTGGCCCTGTTTTCGTTATTGATTATCCAAAAGAACTTAAAGCATTCTATATGCGCCAAAATGATGATGGAAAAACAGTCGCCGCTTGCGATTTGTTAGTCCCTTACGTTGGTGAATTGGTCGGCGGTTCTCAGAGAGAAGAGCGTTACGATTTATTAAAACAACGCATGGAAGAATGCGGTTGTATAAAAGGTCTTGAATGGTATTTAGACCTTCGTAGATTTGGAGGATGCAAACATTCTGGTTTTGGAATTGGATTCGATAGATTATTAATGTACGTTACAGGCATTAACAATATTCGCGATGTCCAACCTTATCCAAGAACAAGTGATCCAATTAAATATTAATTATGGAAGAACAAGATTTCGAAAGATTATCACCTGAAGAAAAAGAGCGCATTAAGACTGAAAAAGAAGAAAAATCTCGTGTGAGAATCTTCTGGTTAGTTGCCTTTATATGCGTCGCTCTTTTTGGTATTCTAATTTACGAAGTAATTGTTCTGCTAAATTCCCCAAAAGGGACAAATGTTTTATCTGATATTAATGTTATTAATGCATTAACGAATATATTGAAGAATCATTAATGATTCTTAAAGAAGGTAGAAATATGAAATACTCAAAATTTTTATTAGTAGCTTCAAGCGCATTTTTATTATGTGGATGTAGCCTTTTTAATCCTAAACCATATAGTAGCTCAAGTACGACAAGTTCGTCTACATCAGGCACTTCTAGTACAAGCCATACCTCATCTACTCCTGCTGGAACAAAAAAGCACACCATTTTAATCTATATGTGTGGTTCTAATCTTGAGTCTGGATATAACGGTTATACAACTGATGTTGATGAAGCAGGTTTAGCAACAGCTAATTTAAACGAAATCCTATCTGTTTCAGGTTTGGGTAATGATGTTAATGTTGTTATCGAAACAGGTGGCGCAAAAGCCTGGGCAAAAAACAATAGTGGTATTACTCCATCAGCATCAAAATTAACACGTTACCATGTTGCAAATGGAAAATTAGTTCAAGACGCTCAATTAAGTAAAGCTTCAATGGCTGAAGCCAGTACTTTATCAAGCTTTGTTGAATGGGGTCTTAAAACCTATCCTGCAGAAAGAACTGGTTTATTATTGTGGAATCATGGCGGAGCCATGATGGGATGTTGTTCCGATGAAAACTATAACGATGATATGCTTTCAGTCAGCGATTTAACTAGTGGTGTTTCATCAGGAATGTCTGCTGCAGGTGTTTCAGAGAAATTAGAATGGATTGGTTATGACTGCTGCTTGATGGGCGTAGCTGATATTGCAGCAAGTAATTCTAAGAATTTTAAATACATGGTAAGCTCTCAAGAATCAGAACCTGGTGAAGGATGGGATTATGATGTTTGGCTTAAAAACTTTGTTAATTATCCTACAAGAGATACTGAATCGTTATTAACTCCAATATGTGATTCTTATATTACAAAAGTAGGAGAAACATATAACGACTACGGATATCCTTACAAAGGGCATAATGATGGAACATTATCCGTATTAGATTTATCAAAAGTTAATAATTGGATTAGCGAATTTGATAAAGTTTGTGGAAAAATCAAATCAAGTTTCACAAATAAGAGTGCTCTAAATTCGTTATTAACAGGTCCAATGCAATTTGGTTGGAATTATGAAGATGATTATGATGTAACCAAAGGATATTATCCTTATGGTGTATTTGATGCACAAGGCGTCTTAAAAAATATGAAATCAAAATATAGTGCAGATATATCGGCTGCAACCGCTGCTTTGAACGAATTAATTATTTATAACAAAGTTGGTGTTGATTTCACTGGAACCGCTTGTGGTTTATGCATTTATGCGAAATCTAATTGCGAATATACATTAACAAGTCATTTTGCGTCTGGTTTAACAAACTGGAAAACATTGAATAGTGTTTATAGTTCTGGTTATTTAACTTGTACAACAACTTATATGGGTTGGGAAAGTTAATCAACATAATTAAAGGAAAAAAAGGATACTTAGTATCCTTTTTTTATTCTGGTTTTATTTCATCAACTGGCGCTTCGTTAGGATTAACGTCTATTTTCTTTTTGAATACATTTTTAGATATCTTAAATAGTCTGAAAGTTCTTGCAATATATGCTTGTACACACCACAAGAACCATAAACCGCCAACTAGAACTCCTAAAGCAAATATATAACTACCCCAAGCGTTCCAATCCCATGTTGGGGTATGAATGCAAGGAGGCCATTTAACCACAATATCGTGGAGGAAAAAGAAGTCACCGCGAATTGAAGGGTCGCTCCAATTCAATATAAAGAATAATGAACCGATGCCGTTAGAGCCTGAAGCGTTTCTTTCCCAGCCGAATAAATTAACATCAAAATTAAATATTGCTGCATAGATTAAATAGATAAAACATGATGAAAATAGAATTAACATTGGAATCCATGCATCTTTAAATAATTGTCTAAAATTCTTGCGAATCCCGTATTTTCTAAGCTTTTTGCCATCTGTAATGACCTTATGATTTACAACATCAGCAATTAAACATTCCATTGTATCGCCTTGTTTTCCCATTACGATTTTTATTAATGTAGCAATGGCTCCTATTAATACAAAAAGAAGAATAAAAACAAAGAAGATACATATAAGTATCCATTTAGCGTTATCGTCGATTTTAACAAATGTATTAAACATTAGTTTTCACCTCCGAAATCGTCAAAGAAATGATCGTCTTCTTCTTTGTTATCGCTGGAATCGTTGTACTCGATCAAATCAGGGTTTTGTTCTTCTACTGGAGAAGCGTTAACAGAATCAGGCAATGAGACAGGTTCATTTTGATTAAAATTTTGAGCCTGGGCTTGATACATATTAGGAGTTGGTTGCTGATATATGTTTTGAGTAACGTTGTTAATTGTTTGAGGTTGTGGTTGCTGACTTGCGTTTGCTAATGCTTGAGCTTGTGCTAATTGTTCTTGTTGTGCAATTTTCTTGGCTTTTACATCTTCAGGTAAATCACCCATTGGATTGCCACCTGCGAAGAAGATAACTAAGTTACGAATTAACATGTAAATAAATATAGCCAAGCAATAAACTGCATATAACGCAAAGAATGCCAAAATGAACGGTGATAGTAGTGTATACAACACCCCGAATCCTAGCATTTTAAGAAACTTAACCATAGTTTAATTTTATTTATTTTAATTTCGTTATCAAGAAAAGAAAATATTAGGCATAAATAATTGAGTTATCTCAAATTATTTCTTTTTTTGTATTTAACTACATTTATCGTATATTTAAGTAACGAAATTATTGCAGCCCATAACGGGAAAACAGTAAGTAGTAAAAAGCCGCTATTTACTGGCATTGAATTAAATAAAATTGAGAAAACAATTATAGTTACGATTATGCCTGCACCAAAAGAAATTAAAAGTGCCCATGATTTTGTTTTTATATAATCTAAGATTATATAAAAGGCAAAATAAAAGCACACAATCATTAAAATATATGTAACAGTTAAAGATAAAAACATAATACCAAAAATTGAAAGGCAAAGAGCAAAGCAAATACAGTTATAAATTAATTGATGTTTTGAATTAATTTCGACATTGTATCCAAATTTTTTAACTTCTGAAAACATAATAATAAAAGACAATACAGTTTGTGCAAAAGATCCAATGCATATAATTAAAGGAAAAACAATTTGAGCAATTTGAGAATCGTCAATTTTAAATAAGGTTTCGAATGCCTCAAGCATATTGACTTGAGCTATAAGATTTATTAGAGGAATTGAAGCAAATATGAGCCCCATCTGAATAATGGAGCAGCATAAAATAGACCAAACGCTAGGAATATTTTTCTTGCATGCTAAACCAAACAAATATCCAGTTGCGATACTTGGAACTAGATAAAAAATTGTCGTATCAAAATTCCATAGCGTAGCAGCTAAAGATAAACCAATTGTTGAAACTGCATAAATTATGTAATAACGATCCTTGCAATATATTTCAACAATCACACTTGTTAGAGGGAGTATTAAAACCAAAAACAATCCTAAGAACGGCAAAAGCGCAGTCAAAACAGAGATGGTGATATTAACGCCAGCCATTATGCCCATCAAGGCCAAGTTTTGTAAAAGCGTTTCCCTTTTAGAAAATATTTTCATGGCAAAATTTTACCATGAAAAAATATGAAATTCGACAAAAGTTCAGGAAAGTTGACTATATGATAGTATGAGAAATTTTAAATTTTGTTTGTTCTTATTTGTTTTTGCACTATGTTCTTGCAGCACGAAAAAGTTAAATTCTTCATCAATTTTTTCAACGGAAAACGGGCATCAAACGCAACATGATTATCGTGAAATTCAAAAGCAAAAAGTTTCGTGGAATTCGGTATTTTTCCTTGCAGAACCCCAATATTTCGTTTATTTCTATTCACCAATTTGCTCTCATTGTAATGAAATAAAAAACGATATTATTGAGTATGGATTAGCGAATGAAAATTTCTATTTTTGTGAGAGCGATGAAAACCATAAAATTGCAGAAGATGTACAAAATACTATAGGTGCAAAAAGCATAGAAAATTTTTGGATTTGTGGATATCCATCGTTGTGTAGATTTGACAAAAATGTTTGCACAGTGAATGTGTTTGGTAGCGCGAGTATATATCTTGTTTTAAATCTTTGAGTAAACATTCTACTTATGCTATACTATTACAAAGTAATAAAAGGCATTAAGCTATATGGATTACAAAACACTTCTTAATGAACGTCAATATGAAGCAGTAACATCTGATAAACAATACGTTAGAGTTGTTGCGGGAGCTGGCAGTGGAAAAACCAGAGTTTTGACCCATCGCTTATCTTATTTGATTGGTGAAATGGGAGTGGATCCTTGGTCTATAGTAGCAATTGCTTTTACAAACAAAGTTGCAAGCGAAATGAAAAATAGAGCTGTTTCACTTCTGAAGGACAATTATGCAGGTTTGCAGGTTTCGACCTTTCACAGTTTTTGTGCAAAGTTTTTAAGGATGGAAATTTATAACATTGATTTTCCAAGCAACTTCACGATCTTAGATGACGAGGATACAGAAACATTGATTAAGCAAATTGGCGTTTCGAAGGGCTATAAGAGAAACGACGAAGTTGTTAAAGGTGCAATGGCTTATATTTCTAACAATAAATGCCTGGGCAAATATCCAAGTGACATCACTTTAAATAAATATTGTTCGGAGAATGAAAAAGTGATGTTAGAAATTTTCACTGAATATGAAACAAAAAAAGACGCCATGTTGAGTCTTGATTTTGACGATTTATTATTAAAAACAATTCAAATACTCCAACAATTCCCTAAAGTAAGAGAAAAATGGCAAAACAGAATTTCAAATATTTTGGTAGACGAATTTCAAGACACAAATGATGTTCAATTTTACTTAATTAAATTGTTAATGAACGATTGTACAAGTCTATATGTTGTTGGTGATCCAGATCAAACAATTTATACATGGCGCGGCGCAAATCAAAAATTTATTCTTGATTTTGAAGAAAGTTTTCCTGGTGCAGAAACCATTGTTCTTGATAGAAATTATCGATCCACAAAACCAATTCTCGATAGTGCTAACAAACTTATTGCACACAACAAAAAAAGAGTTCCAAAAAACCTCTACACAACAAATGAATCAACCGAACAAGTTCATGGTCAAGTTTTTAATGCAGCAAACGGAGAAGCTAAATTTGTTCTCGAAGAAATTCAAAAGTTACACAATAAAGGTGTGCCTTATAAAGACATGGTTATTTTATATCGTGCTGCATACTTAACATTGCCTTTTGAAAAAGAATTCATGGCAAAAAGACTTCCTTACGAAGTGTATGGTGGATTGAAATTTTTCCAAAGAAAAGAAATTAAAGATGCTTTAGCATATTTTAAATTATTGCGTAATCCTAAAGACGATATCTCCTTCGAAAGAATTGCAAATATTCCAAGAAGAGGTTTAGGCGAAGCTGCATTAGCTGCGTTAAAGGCTGAAAAAGGGTCTTTAGGTTTATCTTATTTAGAATATTTAAGAGAAATAGAAAAACATGAAACAAGTGTAAAATCTAGAATTGTTGGGCTGCTTCTTCAAATGGTTGAAAAGATGGATAATGCTTTGAAGTCTTTGAGTGAAAATCTAGAAGCGTATTCTGAAGTTTTAAAACAATATATTGAAGATATTGGCTACTTTGAATATTTAAAATTGGAACCAGATACTGAGGAAGAAAGACACAAAAACTTACTCGCATTATTTGGTAATATTGTTGACTTCTTAAAGGAATACCCAAATTCAACTTTTGATGATTATTTAGAAAATGCTGCGCTTCAATCTGCGCAAGATGAAGTAAGTGATAAAGATGTTGTCAGAATGATGACAATACATGTCGCAAAAGGACTTGAATTTGATTATGTCTTTGTTGTCGGTGTGAATGACGGGATTTTCCCTTCAGACAGAACAATTACAGAATCCGGCTCAGATGGCACGGAAGAAGAAAGACGTCTTTGCTATGTTGCATTAACAAGGGCAAAAAAGAAATTATATGTTACTTGTAATTTTGGTTATTCGTATGTTCTTGGCACTTACGCAATTCCATCTCCGTTTTTAATGGAGGCTGGATTGAGAGTCAATCGATCATTTGGATATTATGGTGGTGAATATCAAAAACCACTTTATAGTTCTGGCTATTATAAACACGAAGAAAGCGATGGTTATACAAATCAATTATCGCCTGTAGAAGAAGAACCAAAAACAAACGGAATTAATGATTGGAAAGCTGGAGATAAGGTTATACATGATGCTTTCGGAAAAGGTGTTGTTATAAACATTATCGATGAAACAATTTTGCAAATTAATTTCGAAGAACATGGTATGAAATCAATTATGGCAAATCATCCTAAATTGCATAGAGATGAAAAGGGGGCAGAAGCATGAGTCCAAAAGAAAGAGTTCAAGAAATAACAAAGTTATTGGAGCAATATAATTACGAATATTATGTATTAGATAATCCAAGCGTTCCTGATAGCGAATACGATCGCTTAATGAAAGAATTGATTGCAATCGAAAAAGAACACCCTGAATTAATCACCCCCTTTTCTCCTACTCAAAGAGTTGGTGGAAAAGTTTTATCTCAATTTGACAAGATTGTTCATAAAAGAATGATGTTATCTTTAAGCAACGTTTTTAACGAAAAAGATATAAGAGATTTTGATCAAAAAATACGAGATATTCTTCGCACTGAAAAAATTGAATATATGTGCGAGATGAAAATCGACGGTCTTGCAATGGCTTTAGATTTTAAAGACGGGAAAATGAACTATGGTGCAACAAGAGGAGATGGAACTGAAGGAGAAGATGTCACTAATAATGTTTTAACAATTAAATCAATTCCGACTCAAGTTTCTGAAAATAGACCTTTTGAAGTTCGCGGCGAAGTATATATGTCCAAGAAAGTATTGGATGAATTAAATAAAGATAGAGCAGAAAAGGGAGAACCTCTTCTAGCGAATGCTAGAAATGCTGCAGCAGGATCTATTAGACAATTAGATAGTTCAATTGCAGCAAGCAGAAAACTTGAAGCTTTCTGGTACTATCTTGTAAATGCTGATGAGCTTGGCTTTAAAAAGCACAGTGATGCACTTGATTATATCGAAAAAATTGGATTTAGAACTAATAAAGAAAGAAGAATTTGTAATGGTGTAGAAGAAGTCTTGAAATACATAGAAGAATATACCGAAAAAAGACCAAGTTTACCGTATGATATTGATGGTATTGTTATAAAAGTTAATGACATTACTAAATATAAGAAAATTGGATATACTGCAAAGACCCCAAAATGGGCTACTGCATATAAATTTCCTCCCGAGGAAGTTATCACAAGGTTAGAAGATATAATATTCACAGTTGGAAGGACAGGAAAAATTACTCCAAATGCAGTAATCAAACCTACAAAAGTTGCTGGATCAACCGTTCAAAGAGCAACTTTACACAATGAGGACTTTGTTAACGAAAAAGGACTTAAGATCGGCGACTTTATCATCTTGAGAAAAGCTGGCGATGTTATTCCTGAAGTTGTTAGAGCACTTCCTGAAAGAAGAACAGGATTAGAAAAAGATTTTGAAATGATTGATAAATGTCCTGTTTGTGGTTCACCACTTGTAAAGAAAGATGCAATGCATTTCTGCATATCGCCTGAATGCCCAGCAAGAAAAATCGAAAGTATGATTCATTTTTCCTCAAGAGATGCAATGGATATTGATGGTATGGGAGACAAGGTTGTTGAAGAGTTCTTTAACGAACAATTTATCACTGATATTCCCTCCATTTTTGAGGTTGCAAAATATAGAGACGAAATAATTAATATTGATGGTTGGAAAGACAAATCTGTCGACAACTTAATTGATGCGATTGAGAAAGCAAAATCGAACTCTTTAGAAAAATTATTATTTGGTTTAGGAATTAAAGAAATTGGTGCAAAAACTGCTAAAATCCTTGCAAAACGTTATTTAAATCTCGATAAATTCAAAGAAATTTCTTATGAAGAATTTTTACAAGTTCCTGATTTAGGACCTGTCAGTGCCCAATCTTTATATGATTATTTCCACGATGAAAATAACATTAAATTGATAGAAAAATTAAGAGAACATGGTGTCAATTTTGATTACTTAGGAAAGACAGAAGTCGACTCAAATTCATCATTCTTTGAAAAGACGATTGTTCTAACCGGAACATTAACAAAATACGGAAGAAAAGAAGCAACTGAATTACTTGAAAATCTAGGAGCAAAAGTTGCTGGATCAGTTTCCAAAAAGACAGATATTGTTATTGCTGGAGTGGAAGCTGGATCTAAGTTAGATAAGGCTAGAGAACTCGGAATTAGAGTAATGGATGAAGAAGAATTTGTCTCTCTTCTTGGTAAAGAAGAATAGATTGTGATAATATGAAGGACAATTATGAAAAAGTATAGTAAAGAAGTATTACAAGATGCAGCTCATAGACTCCTCTTCGATATGTCTAATGAAGAATATGACACATTACTAGAGGAATTCGATTGGATTATTAAACAAATGAGCGTTATTGGCGAACATGCAGAAATCGACCAATATGAGCCAATGATTTTCCCGTTCGAATGTGCAACAACATTTATGAGAGAAGACATCCCAGATAAACCTCTTCCTAGAGAAGAAGCTTTAAGAAACGCTAATCATAAAGCGGGTGGTCAAATTAAGCTACCGAAGGTAGTCCAATGATAGATATAAGAAATTTAACAATTGTTGAACTCCATAAGCTTTATGTTGAAAAGAAAGTAACTCCTTTGGAGGTTGTTTCAGAAGCTATTCGCTTAGCTAAAGAAGATAAAAATAACGCCATTGAATATTTGATGGAAAAAGAAGCCTTAGAACAAGTTTCTAAATTAGGCGAAGTTGAAATCAATAATTTACTTTGGGGCGTTCCATTTTTCATTAAAGACAATATGTCTACAAAAAATGTACCAACTACAGGAAGCAGCAACATCTTAAACGGCTATGTTCCTGTATACGATGCTACTGTTGTCGAAAAATTATATTCTGCAAAAGCTATTGCAATAGGAAAATCAACATTAGATGAACTCGCAATGGGCGGAACAGGAACAACGGGTCATTTAGGCACGACATATAATCCATACGATAGTTCCAAAACAAGATTAGTTGGCGGATCAAGCTGTGGTAGTGCTGCTTTAACTTCTGCTGGTGTTGTTCCCTTCTCATTAGGAAGCGATACCGGAGATTCTACTCGTAAACCAGCATCATTTGCAGGACTTGTTGGTTTAAAGCCAACATGGTCAAGAATTTCTCGTTATGGTTTATTCCCATTCGCACCTTCTTTAGATACAGTTGGTATCTTTACAAGAAGTGTTGCTGACGCTGGAATTGTTTTACAAATTTTAGCAGGAAGAGATGACAAAGATTCCACTTCGTCAGATAAACCTGTAGATAGCTATACACAAAATATTGAATGTTCCATTAAAGGCTTCAAAGTTGCAATCGTTAAACAAATTTACGATGCGTTAAAAGATGTTGATTGCAAGAAAATGTTTGATGTCACTTTAGAGAACTTGAAGAATGATGGCGCGGTTGTTGAATTTGTTGACATGCCACTAAGTCTTCTTGAATCTTTATACCCTACATATTTCGTTCTTTCTTGCGCAGAAGCAACAAGTAATAACGCTAACTTAGATGGCATTAAATTCGGCCCTTACTACGATGGAAAAACTTATGAAGAAGTAATGTCAAATGCAAGAACAAAAGGATTCAGCGAACTCATTAAACGTAGATTCGTATTTGGTTCATTTGCTTTGATGAGTGAGAACCAAAAAGATTTGTTTGTTCGTGCACAACGCAATAGAAGAAAAATGGTCGATGAAATCAATAAAATCCTTGCAAAATACGACTTTATTTACTTACCAGCTGCCCCAAGCATTGCTCCAAAAGCAAATGAAAAATCAGATCGTAATGATAAGGAATTTATGATTATTGATAACCATTTATGCATGGGAAATTTTGCAGGTTTGCCTTCATTAACTTTGCCTATTGGTTTCAAAAACGGAATGCCATTTGGTGCAAACGTCATGGGACGTGCATTTGATGAAGCAAAATTGTTGCAAGTAAGTTGTGCAATTGAAAAACACACCGGTTTAAAAGGTGTCGTTGCGAAAGGAGAGTAATGAATATGAATTTTGAACCAATTATAGGTCTAGAAATTCACGTTGAGCTCAAAACAAAGAGTAAAATGTTTTCTAGCGCTCCTGTTGTTTATGGAAAAGAACCAAATACGCAAGTTGTGCCTTTGGATATGGCTTTCCCTGGTACGATGCCTGTTGTTAATAAAGAAGCTGTTGTATATGCAATTCGTGTAGCAAATGCTCTTCATATGAGCATTGATCGTGAATTACATTTCGATCGTAAAAATTATTTCTATTCAGATTTGCCAAAGGGATATCAAATCACACAAAATTTAAGACCAATTGGCTCTGAAGGATATCTTGATATCGAAACATCTAATGGTAAGAAAAGAATTGGTGTAGAAAGAGCACATATTGAAGAAGATACATGTAAGCAACTTCATTTTGGAGACTTCACATTATTAAATTACAATCGTGCTGGAACACCTTTAATTGAAATCGTTTCTAAACCTGACTTAAGAAGTGGTGAAGAAGCAATGAAATATGTTGAAATGATTCGTTCAATTGTTGTCTTTGCTGGTGTCAGCGATGGCAAGATGGAAGAAGGTAGCTTACGTTGTGACGTTAACGTTTCAATTAGACCTTGTGGAAGTAAAAAATTTGGTACAAAAATTGAAATTAAGAATATTAACTCAATTTCTTACATCCAAGAAGCAATTGATTATGAAGTTGCCCGTCAAACAAAAGCTATTTTAAACAATGAAGAAATAAGACAAGAAACTCGTCGTTACGATTCAGCAAATAAGCAAACAATTTTAATGCGTGTAAAAACTGATGCAGCAGATTATAAATATTTTCCTGAAGATAATATCACTCCAATTAAATTAAGTGATGAGTTTGTTAAAGCTGCAATTGAATCATGTCCAGAACTTGCTGAAAGTAAACGCGAAAGATACACCACAGTTTACGGATTAAACGAATATGATTCGTCATTATTAACTGCAGACAAAGATGTCTCAATTTATTTTGATGAAGTTTGCAAATATACAAAAGCATATAAAGCAGCTGCAAACTGGGTTAATGTTGATGTTGCTTCTTATTGTAATAAGAAATTTATAACAATTATTGATTTTCCAATGGAACCAAAAGTACTTGCAGGACTTATTGATTTAGCAGATTCAAAAGATGTTAACTCTAACCAGGCAAGAGATATTTTTGCAAAGATGTTGGCAGATAATTTGGATGCTAAATCTGCTAAAGAAGCATTAGGAATTACATCACAAATTTCTGATACAGATTTTATTGCAAATATTGTGAATGAAGTCCTTTTAGAGAACCCTACCGCTATTACTTATTTTAAAGAAGGCAAAGACCGTGCATTGGGTTTCTTAGTTGGACAAGTAATGAAAAAATCTAAAGGAAAAGTTAATCCAAAAATGGCAAGCGATATGCTATTGGAAGAACTTAAAAAGAGATAAAAAATATGGGAATTGCAAAGAAAATACTTGTAACTGGTGGACTCGGTTATATAGGTAGTCACACAACAATCGATCTTTTAGAAAACAACTATGATCCAATTATTGTTGATAATTTATGCAATTCCAAAATCGAAGCTCTAAACAGAATTGAGAAAATTTCTGGAATTCGTCCAAAATTCTATCAAGGTGATATTAGAGATGAAAAAATAATGCAAAAAATATTTGAAGAAAATGATATTTTTGCAGTTATTCATTTTGCAGGATTGAAGGCTGTTGGCGAATCTGTTGAAAAACCAGATTTATATTATGATAACAATCTTGGTTCAACCAAAGTTTTACTTAAAGTAATGGAAGAGCATAAAGTTAAGAAATTAATTTTCTCTTCTAGCGCAACAGTTTATGGAAATCCTAAACATGTTCCAATTGTTGAAGAAGATCCAATTGGTGGTGTAACTAATCCGTATGCTGATACAAAACTACAAATTGAGTACATGCTACAAGACTTATCTAAAAAAGATGATTCTTGGGGTATTGCAATTCTGCGTTACTTCAACCCTATTGGAGCACATAAAAGTGGCTTGATAGGCGAAGATCCAAAAGGCATACCGAATAATTTAATGCCTTTTGTAACACAAGTTGCAATTGGATTACGTCCAAAACTAAATGTGTTTGGGAATGATTATCCAACTAGAGATGGTACTTGTATTCGTGACTATATCCATGTTTGCGATTTAGCAAGAGGACACGTATTAACTCTAAGAAAATTGGAGAAAAATCCTGGTCTAGTTATTTACAATTTGGGTACAAGCGTTGGTACAACAGTACTTGAATTAGTAAATGCATTCATGAAAGCAAACAATATAAATATACCTTACGAAATTGTGGGTCGTAGAGCTGGCGATATTGCAGAGTGCTATGCAAATTGCGATAAAGCATTGAAAGAAATTGGCTTTAAAGCCCAATACAATATAGAAGATTGTTGCCGAGATTCATGGAATTGGCAAAAGAAAAATCCAAATGGATTAAACTAAAGGAGAGAAGATTATGAAAAAACAAATGATTTCACTTCAAACAAAGTTTGGCGACGAACTTAAGGGTTTTGCTTGGACAGTAGAAAATCCAAAAGAAAACGTTATTATCGTTTCAGGAATGGAAGAAAAAGTAGAACGATATGATGAATTTGCCAAATTTTTAAACTCAAACGGATTTAACGTTTACGCAATTGACCACTATGGACAAGGATTAAATGTTGATGAAAAACATGCAAAAGGTATCGTTCCAAAATCTTTCTTTTCTAAGTCGGTCAAAAATATTGATGAAATGGTCAAAACATTAAGAACATCACTTCTTCCAACAACAATTTTTGCCCATAGTATGGGAAGCTTTATGCTTCAGGACTATATTCAAAGATTTACAGATCACGTCAACAAAGTTGTAATTTGTGGTTCAAATGGCAAAAATGCAAAGTTAACTTACATGTTTGGTAGATTTATTGCTTCATTTGGCGGTAAAAAAGGAAAGCATCGTAATGATTACGCAAAGATGATGAACAATCTTGCATTTGGTGGCTATAAAAAAGCTATTAAAAATAGAAAAACAGATTTTGATTGGTTATCTTGCAACGAAGAAAACGTTAAACAATACATTGAAGATCCTTTATGCGGATATGGTTCCTCAAAAGGTTTCTATTACGAATTCATGAAAGGGTGTTCACGTATTTACAAGAGAGAATTTATGAAGAAGATTCGCAAGGATATGCATATTCTTATTATTTCTGGCGCAGACGATCCTGTTGGAGCATTCGGTAAGGGCGCTAAATCATTAGAAAAGATGTATAAAAAACTCCATATTAGCGATGTTCAATCCAAAGTTTATGACGGAATGAGACACGAAATTCTTAACGAAAAAGAAAAAGAAAAAGTCTATGCTGATATCCTTGAATTCTTGAATAAAGAAGTTGAACCAGCAGAAGAATTGTTGAAGTTCTAATTAAAAATTAAGAAATACTCCACTATGTGGAGTTTTTTCATTTCTAAAAATTAAGTGTGCATGGATGTATAATAAAAATATGCAAGAATTCAAAAACGGAAAATACGTTGGAGAACGCGCTTTATTTAAGACCGAAGATGCATTAATTGTTGATTCAGTTTTTGAAGATGGCGAGTCTCCTTTAAAAGAATCGAAAAATCTTAAAATTTTTAATACAGTTTTTAGATGGAAATATCCTTTATGGTATTGCCAAAATGTTTTTGTTCATGAATCTGTACTAGAAGAAACTGCAAGAAGCGGTATATGGTATACAGACAACATTTCAATGAGAGATTGCAAAATCGATGCTCCAAAAACATTTAGACGTTCATCGAATATTAACTTAGATAATTGCACATTAAATAATGCCTTAGAAACATTGTGGAATTGTAAGAGAATCAAATTACTCAATGTAAAAGTTGAAGGCGATTATTTCGGAATGAATTCTGAAGACATTGAAGCCAATAATTTAATTATTAATGGTAACTATGCTTTCGATGGCGCAAAGAATGTTTATTTAAAAAATTGTATTTTGAATACAAAAGACGCTTTTTGGAATTGCGAAAATGTAAAAATAGAAGACTCTGTTATTGTTGGAGAATACCTTTCCTGGAATACGAAAAATATAACATTTATTAATTGTAAGATTGAGTCGCATCAAGGGCTATGCTATATGGAAAATTTAACAATGATTGACTGTGAATTGATCAACACAGATTTATGTTTCGAATTCTGCAAAAATATTAAGGCTACTATCAAATCTTCAATTGGTTCTATTAAGAACCCTATTTCTGGTTATATCAAAGCAAAAGAAATTAAAGAACTTATTTTAGAAGAAAAAATTATCAATCCTAAGGATACAAAGATTGAAATCGAGGAATAAAAATGAAATACGATTTTGATAATATTGCTAATCGATATAACACAAATTCATGTAAGTATAACTGCAAAGAAAACGAACTTCCTATGTGGGTTGCAGACATGGATTTTAAAGTACTTCCTGAAATCGCAGAAGCAATTGTCAACAAAGTTAAAGTTGGTGCATACGGTTATGTAGAAACAACTGACGAATATTTCCAAGCTTATATTGATTGGTTTAAAGAACAACACGACCTAGAACTTAAAGAAGAATGGCTAATTCATTCTCTTGGTTGTATTGCATCTTTAGATTCAATATTCAAAAGATTAACTAAACCCGGTGATGAAGTTGTTCTTCTTTCACCGATATATAATGTGTTCTTTAATTGTATTAAAAATCACAGTCTTATTGTTAAAGAGAGTTTCTTTAAATACGAGAATTATGAATATTCAATTGATTGGGACGATTTAGGACAAAAACTTAAGTCTTCAAAAGCAAAAGTTTTCATAGTTTGTAACCCTCATAATCCAATAGGAAAATTATTTACATCTGAAGAGTTAAAACGTATGGCTAAAATAGCTATTGAAAATAATGTTTTAATTATCTCAGACGAGATTCACTGTGATATCACTGATCCTGGAGCAGAATATGTTCCTATGCTTAAGGCATGTCCTGAATATAAAGAACATATAATTACATTCTTATCGCCTACAAAAGCATTCAATTTAGCAGGCATTCAAGCAAGCGCAATTGTTGTACCAAATCGTAAATACTTTGAAGTCGTGAATAAAGGCATTTCTACGGACGATTTAGGAGATCCTAATTACTTTGCTTGTGACGCAACAATTGCAGCCTTTAAATATGGCAAAGAATGGAACAAACAAATAAGAGAGTATATTTATAACAATAGAGCTTACTTAAGTGGCTTTATAGAAAAAGAAATTCCTGAGCTTCATGTTATCAAAGGAAATGCTACTTATTTACTTTGGGTAGACATTTCATATTACTCAAATGACGCAGTAGACTTCTGTAATAAATTAAGAAAAGAAACAGGCTTATGGCTTTGTGATGGAAATAAATATGGATCAAAAGGAAACATCTTTGTTAGAATCAATATTGCTACATCACTTGCCAATATAAAAGATTGTTGCAATAGATTGAAAAAATTCTTGAAGATATAAAAAAAGAGGCCGATTTAATTCGGTCTCAATTTTTATTTGTAATAATATTACAACGATTATTTTTCTTCTTTAGCTTCTGGTTTTGCTTCTACTGCTTTTGCTTCGACGACTTCATCACCGAATTTGCCACCACGATTAATGTAGACGACAGAAACGATACATGCAGCGATTGAGAACATACCAGCACCAGATAAAGCACCAAAGATTGCTGCGAGAATGTGACTCTTAACAGCTTCGTTACCAACGGCTTTCTTGACTAATGATAATGCAATAATGCTTAAGACCATTAAGACGACGAAAACGATTGGTAAAACAACTAATGCTGAGATTGCTGCAACCATAGCTGCTGTTTGTTCATCGCCTGTTAATTGTAATGCGCCAATAAGGCCGACAATACCAACGATAATTTCAACAACAGTTGCAACTGCATAAGCAATAATTCCAACGATTAATAAAATCTTTGAAACCTTATAAAAGATGTTTGATAACTTCTTTAATGTTGCCATATTACTTTTCTCCTCCTATAAATTTATTTAATAATTCGCTATACTTAGCGAGATTATCCTTACCTAAGGCAAATACGTATGCCTTGAGTTTTGGTTCAGTTCCACTTGGACGAATTGTTATTGTTTCGCCGCTCTTTAAGAAGAACTTAACGACGTTCGATTTTGGTAAACCTGTAGGAACTACCTTATCATTGTAGCATATTTCGCCTTTTAAGTAATCACCAACGTGATCGACGTTGCCAAGAATTTGTTTGATTTGATCTCCTCTGAAATCAACCATTAATTGTTTGATATGTTCTTTTCCTTCTAAACCTTGAAATTCGTACGAGATTGTAGCGGTTTTGAAATCGCCAAATTCAGCATATAATTCTTGCAATCTATCATATAATGATAAACCACGATGTTTATATTCGTTTGCCATTTCTGAAACAAGTAATGCTGCATTAACTGCATCTTTATCTCTGACATTGGTGTTTGTTAAGTAACCACAAGATTCTTCGAAACCAAAAATGTATCTATTTTCAGCACCTTTTTGTTCTAACCAAAGAATTTGTTCGCCAATATACTTGAAACCAGTGAGAACATTTGCAATCTCAACTCCGTATTTTTCAGCCATTACATTAACCATGTCGGATGAAACAATTGTTTTAACTGCAAATGGTTTCTCGGGTAATGTGCCTTGCTCTTTTCTATTTTTATAAATGAAATCAAATAATAGAATACCAACTTCGTTACCTGTAAGAATAATTGGTGAACCTTTTTGGTTAACAACAACCCCAACACGATCGCTATCAGGATCGGTTGCGATTAAGATATCGTCATTCTTTTCAAGAAGAAGTTTGATACCAAGAGTTAACGCTTCTTTCATTTCTGGATTTGGATAAGGTGCTGTTGGGAAGTTTCCGTCAGGATCTTTTTGTTCTGCTACAACATCGATATTTTTGAATCCATCTTTTGCAAGAATTGTTGTAACACATTTATATCCAGCACCATTTAATGGTGTGTATGCTAATTTAAGAATTCTTGAGGATGCTTTTTCTGGAACAACAGAACATGCAAAATCGGATGCGATATATGCATTGAAAACATCATCGGACATGACTTCAATTAATTCTGGATTTTTGCCATATTTAACATCAAACATATCGATAGCTAAAATCTCAGCTAAAACTGCGTTTGCTGATGTGTCTGTCATTTGGCAACCATCAGGTCCGTAACATTTATAACCGTTATATTGCTTTGGGTTGTGGCTTGCTGTAACAACAATACCTGCAGAACATTTTAAATGTCTAACTGCAAAAGATAGTGAAGGAGTAGGCATTAATTCCTTATAAATATAAACTTTAACTCCATTACTAGCTAAGACATTTGCTGCTTCTTTAGCAAACAAACTCGAATTGTTGCGGCTATCGTATGCGATTGCAACTGAAGGATGCTTTTCTTCTTTTAGAAGATAGTTTGCCAAACCTTGAGTTGCGCGTCTAATAACATATTTATTCATACGGTTTGTTCCAAGAGCCATAACGCCTCTTAAACCACCTGTTCCGAATTCAAGATCAGCACAGAATCTTTCTTCAATTTCTTTTTCGTTGTTTTTAATTGAAAGAAGTTCAGCCTTTTCTTCTTCGGTTAAATTAGGATTATTAATCCAATTTTCATATTTTTCTATGATTTTTTTGTCCATATAAAAACCTTCTCTTCAATTTAATAATATCACACCTCAAACTTAGTTTGTATATTGCCACAAACAAATAATCAAATATTGATAACAGATTGAAATTGTGCTGAATATTTTGGTATCTGCATAACTGAAAATATTATATTTTCTGTTGCTTTGATATATACTTAAAGCACATATGAAAAAAATATCATTAGTTATTCCTGTATATCACGAAGAAGAATCTATGCCTTTTTTCTTTGATGCTGTAAACCCAATTGTGGATAGTCTCAAAAAGAAATATGAATTTGAATTAGTTTTTGTTACAGATATGCCTGATGAAGGCACTTATAATTTGCTTTTGGAAAGACAAAAGAATCAAAACAATATTGTTGTGGTTCGTCTTTCACGTAGTTTTGGCCATGAAGAAGCTGTTGCTGCTGGCCTTAAGGTAGCAAAAGGTGATGCAGTCATACCACTCGATGCCGATTTACAAGATGATCCAACTGTTATTCCACAAATGATTGAAAAGTGGGAAGAAGGTTATCAAGTTGTTAACGGTAAACGTTCGTCAAGACAAGAAAAAGGATTATCAAAATTATTTGTTAAGACTTTTTATAAGATGTTCCATAAATGGAGCAAGAAAATTAATATTCCTGAAAATGTTGGCGACTTCCGTTTGTTAGATAGAGTAGTTGTTGATCATATTAATGAACTCGGTGAATCTTATAGAGTTCTTAAAATCGAAGTTCCTTACGTCGGTTATAAAACTACTGAAGTTGAATATGAGAGAAAGAATCGCGTTGGTGGAAAAACTCATTATAAAAAAACTGCATTATTCAAAAACGCTTTTGATTATTTCACGGTTATATCAGATAAACTCTTATTAGTAGTGTTCAAAATTGCTGCTGTTTTAGGTGTCTTATCAATTGTTTCCTTACTTACCGAATTAGTTTTGTTCATTATTAATGCTTGCTTACCAGTAAAACAACAATTCATCGGTGGAACCACATTTCTCATTTGGCTTTTAATTAGCATTGTTGTTTTGGTTGGCGGATTAATTACGTTCTCATTGTTTATTATTGGCGGATATGCAAATAGAGCATATTGCGAAGCAAATCCAAGACCAGTTTATATTATTGAATCCGTTACTTATAGTGACGGAAAGAAGGAGTAATTATGATTATTTCTAGAGCACCTTTTAGAGTATCTTTTTGTGGTGGTGGAAGTGATATGGCAGCTTTCTATGAAAAGCATGGTGGCTGTGTTCTTTCTACAACAATTAAGAAATACGTTTATTTAACAATTCATCCAGCTTTCAATAGAGATGATATTTCGCTTAAATATTCAAAAACTGAGAATGTTCATAGTTACAAAGAAATTGAACACAGAATTTTCCATCAAGCATTTAGACGTTTCGATATTAATGGTGTTGAGATTGCTTCAATGGCTGATGTTACCGCAGGTACTGGTTTAGGCTCGTCATCAACATTTACGGTTGCTTTATTAAAGCTTCTTTATACTTATCAACATCAATATGTTTCAACATACCATATTGCTAAAGAAGCATGTGAAATTGAAATTGAAGATTTGGGTAATCCAATTGGAAAACAAGATCAATTTGCTGCTGCATTTGGTGGATTGAAATTTTATGAATTTATGCCAAATGGTTTTGTAAAAATTGAGCCAATTGTTATGAAACCAGAATCATATAAAAAATTAGAAAATAATTGCGTTATGTTCTATACAGGAATTACTCACGATGCTAGTAAAATCCTTGCAGAACAAAAGAAAAATATCGAAAACGACAAGAAAAAAGAAGAAATTCTTATTAAACAATGCGAACTTGCTAGAGAGTTAAAACAACACTTTGAAGAAAATGATGTAGACTTCTTGGGTGAAGCTCTTGCAAGAGGTTGGGCCATGAAAAAACAAATGACTGGTTCAATTAGCGGAGGCCGCATTGATGAGCTATATGAAAAAGGAATTAAAGCCGGTTCAACTGGTGGAAAACTTTTAGGTGCTGGCGGCGGTGGCTTCTTACTTTTCTATGTGCCAACTGAAAAAGCAAAACAAGATGTTCGTAACGCACTCAAAGAATTGAAAGAATTGCCGTTTGAATTAGATAATTCTGGTGCTTCGATTATCTACTGCGATTAGGAGATTAACTATTAAGAATCAAGATAAAAATTCAAAATAATTAATTTCCATAA
>CALEHV010000041.1 GCA_937876465.1 uncultured Bacillota bacterium
GCAGTAGAACCATATTTATTTTATCTAAAATGTTGCAACGACTTTGTCAAATAACCATTTGAAAGATTTCATTTAAAAAAACTTGCTCTTTAAGAGCAAGTTTCTTTTATTATTTATTAATATTCCTCGTTATCTTCTTTGTTTTCGTATTTTTTGCAGCAGCAAGTTTTTTGTTGCATATCCAATACACATCCTTGGAAGAAGAAAAGGTTAGTTAACATTGGTCCGATAATGACGATTCCAACTAATCCAAAGATAAGGAAGAAGCCAGTGAGCCAATCAACGCCTGCATTGAACTTGTTAACCATTAAAATGATATAAAATACAAGTCCAGTTAATGTGTATAAGCATGTAAAGCAACCAGCTAATCTATAACACTTTTTCATATGCGACAATTCCTTTCTAATCAGTTCTTACATCTATAGCAGATCTCATTTTCTTTATTCGGCCTACCATAATAGAAATCTTGAATATTTCTTATAGTTGTAAGAGCGATGTTTTCTATTGCTTCCTGAGTTAAGAAGGCTTGATGAGAAGTCACAATTACATTAGGCATAGAGATTAAATCTCTAAGCACTTCGTCATCTAATATATGATTGGACTTATCTTCAAAGAAGACATTTGTTTCTTCTTCATAAACATCTAAGGCTGCCGCACCTATGCGTCTATTCTTAATTGCATCAAGCAACGCCTTTGCATCAATAAGCATTCCTCTTGATGTGTTGATTATGATCACATCTTTCTTTACCAACTTTAGAGTTTGTTTATTGATGAGATGCTTTGTCTCTTTAGTTAAAGGACAATGAAGAGTGATAATGTCTGACTCTTTCAGTAACTCAGGAAGAGAAACGTAATTAAAGTTAACAGGCTTTTGAATTGGATATGGATCATACGCAAGAACATTCATCTTAAATCCATTCGCTATATCTATCACTACTCTTCCTATCTTTCCCGTCCCAATAACACCGATTGTTTTATTATGTAAATCAAATCCCATTAAGCCTTCTAGAGAAAAATTGAATTCTTTTGTGCGATTATATGCTTTGTGTGTTCTGCGAATCATGGTTAATAGCAATGCAAATGCATGCTCAGCAACCGAATATGGGGAATAATTTGGAACACGATAGAGGTTAATTTTATTTTTAGCAGTTTTTAAATCAACATTATTGAAACCTGAGGATCGAAGAAAAATACTTTTTTTACCTTGTTTGACTAATGCTTCAATAACATCTTTATCTAATGTGTCATTAACAAAAGCAACAATAGTGTCATATTCTTGAGCTTGGCTTACAGAGATTTTATTTAATTTGGTTTCAGTATATGTGAATTCAATTCCTTCATGAGGGACCTTTTCAAATGACTCTTTCGTATAACTTTTAGAATCATATACAAGGGCTTTAATTACGTTTCTGTTCATGAGTTAGCTCTCCTTTCTAACTTAATCATGTGCCATTTAATCAAAAATGAAAAATACAAAATTTTAATAATTTATATAGGCTTGTTCCTATATAAGAATATAAAAAAACATACCTATCAATAGATAGATACGTTTTTGTTTAAATTTATTACTTTGAGAATACGCTATCCGTAAGATCCAATTTCCATAAGGAGTGAATATTACAGTAGGCAAACACTTCTAATACTTTTTCATCGCCATCTAAATAGAATGTTGCAACTGGTTCATCGCCTGGCTTAAGCGTTTTCTTTTGTTGACCTTTGTTAGTAACAATTAAGATCCATTCAATATAATGGACTTTGTCCATAGGATGAGCAATTTCGCCGATTTTAACTACTAATTTGTTCTTTGTACATGAACATACAGGTACATGTTTTTCATTATTTAAAGAATCATTTGTGTGAGGATGCAATTCAATCATAGGTTCACCACAGCAAATTACATCAATACCAGTATCTTTCACTTTAGAAATTATTTGTCCGCAAGCATTGCATTTGTAGAATTTCATATCGCTTTTCCTTTCTGTAGCTGACTGTCTACACCTATATTTTCGAAATGTTGTTTGCAAAAGTAAAATACTATAATATGATAATTGATATAAGGAAATGCCTATATGACGATTAGACACTTAAAGACCTTTATAAAGGTATGTGAATTGGGCAGTATTAGTAAAGCGGCAGAATCACTCTGCATTACTCAACCTTCTGTCTCTCAAACAATAAAAGAATTAGAAGCATATTATAAAACTGTTCTATTCGATAGAGCAGGTAAAAAGCTTATCTTAACTAGAGAAGGACAACAATTATTGCATAAAGCAAAAGAAGTAATCAACTCTTTCGATGACTTTGAATTTATTGCGAATAAAGCAGATTATTCTCCTAAGGTTTCAATAGGAGCAACAATGACTTTTGGAACACTTACATTGCCTAATTTAATTTTGGATATCAAACAACAAATTCCTAATTTAGATCCTTATTTTTATATTGGAAAAATTAAGGATATTGAAGAAAAAATAATTAATGGCGATTTAGACTTTGCTATTACTGAAGGTCTAGTCGCATCAAAGTCCATTAAGATGACTGTATTTGGTTCTGATAACTTAATTGTAATTGCAGGAAAAGACTACCCTGTCCCAGACAAAATTAAACTAGAAGATTTAACCAAATATGATTTGTTAGTTAGAGAAGTAGGATCTGCTCCAAGAAAGATTTTAGATAACGCATTAGCTCAAAAAGGGACGAGAATTATTAGTCCAAGAATGGAATCTGTTTCTAACATGATTATTATTTCAATGGCTATTCATAATAACGGTATTGGGGTTTTGCCTTATGATATCGTAAAACGATATATAGATGATGGACTCATTAGAGAAATCAAAATTGATGCAAAGTTAGAACGTAAACTTTGTCTTATTTATCATAAAAATAAAAGGTTTACTTCAATTGAGAAGAAAACCTTTAATATTTGTCAGAAGATTTTAACTAATTAAAACCAGTTTGGTTCAAATGTGTAAACGGCATGTAAATAAATTTTACTTTTGTTATTCTCACCAATCTCTATTTCGCTTATATGATATGAACCAAAAACCGAAACGATTTGAGGATCATCTAATGATGTGTAAGAATTATCCTCATTAATCATATATTGTTCAATAGGACGAACGACTGTAACGTTTTCGTCTTCAACATATAAAGGAAAATATGGAGGATTTGCTCCAGGCCTTGGTATTCGTATTAAGGGAATTATGTTTGTTCGGACAACATCAATGTGATCAATTTCATCTTTTGTGCTATTTGTGTAATGAATTTTTAAGATATCACCTGCGAAAGTTCTAACTATAGGAGAATGTGTAACACTATCAAACATTTTCTTGCCTTCAACATCTATGTTTTTGTCATTAATGTTTTTAGCTATTCCATTTTCAAAGCTCAATAAAACAGTAGTTTCTTCCACACAATTAGAATTACAACTATTTAAGAATGGAAGAGTAACTAATAATGATGATACAGATATAATTATTTTTAAAAATGTCATCTAAATTGCCTATTCTTTTTGAAATTCTATAACTTTTCAAGTTTTCTGTAAAATAATTCTTTAACGTTCCTTTTATTCTACTATATCTTCATCATAGATAGAAAAATCGGGATTGGTTTTATCGAAGTTAAAAATATGAAAGTTTTTAACATGATTCAACTTTTTTCTCTGTGTTGAAAAAACTGTTAATTTTAATATTTAATAGAAGATTTTGATGCAATAATTATCTGCCTTTAACTGCACCAAATAATTTTAAAATTGTATAAAAGAATATTTTTACATCGAACCAGAATGACATTCTAAGAACATATTTATGATCCCATTCTGCTTTAAATTCTGGATCATGTTCTCTTTTCATTTTTATTTGTGCATAGCCGCTAATTCCTGGTTTAACATCAAATGCATTTGGAGTGTATTTTTCTCTACATTCAACAAGAAATTCTTCGTTTTCGGCTGCACCAGGTCTTGGTCCAATAAATGCCATTTGACCAATGAAAATATTTAATAATTGTAATGTTTCATCTAAAGATGACCTTCTTAAAAACTTTCCAAATCCAGTTTCTAAAGATTTTTGATATTCTGCATCCATATCGCTTGGAGCTAAATTTGGATTAGCAGCAAGTTTCATGGATCTGAATTTAAGCAATTTAAAGACTTTTTTATTCTTTCCTAGTCTTCTTTGAGCAAAAAATGGATGGCCTTTTGTAACAATTGTGTTAACGATAATAATCCACCACCAAAGTAAAGCTGCACACAAAATTATTCCAATAAAAGAACCAAGAATTCCAATAATTCTTTTAAATGGAAGATATACTTTTTGTGAAGTTCTTAATACTTTGTTTGCCATTTTTAAATAATACTTTTTTAGTTTATAGTAGAATTTTCTTAAAATCTACTAATTTTTTAAATTCCTGTGTAGTGTGATACAACAATCCATACAGCTAATGTAATTAAAATTGCACCACCAATAATTGAGCAAACTTCGTATTTACCTTTAAATAATTTTTCAAATAAATTACCGAAGAAAACACCCAATAACGAAATAATAAATGTGCATACCATAATGATTGAAACATACATCCAAATCCAATGTATTTCACCATTTGGCATAAATTCTCCTGTATGGAGCGAAACTCCTACAGCCAAAGCATCAATTGCAGTTGCAACACCCATTATTAATACTTCTTTGTAGGAGAATTTTTTAGGTTCTTTTTGTTCTGCTGGTTTTCTTATATCAATAATTGCCTCAATAAGCATTTTTCCTCCAATAAAGAGTAATAATGCAAAGGCAACCCATGTAACAATTGTGGACATTATATGTCCAGCTTCTTGACCACCAGATTCACCAACCAAGATTGTAACAATATGAACAAGCCAATAACCAATAAGCGGCATCAATGCTTGCATCACACCGAAGACAGTTGCTATAAAAACGGATTTTTTCTTATCAATATCGGTGTAGATCAAACCATCAGTTACTGATACTGCAAAAGCATCCATGCTTAATGCAATACCAAATAATAAGATTTGAAGTACTATTGCGATTGTCATAATGTTCTATAAATAAAAGATGCACATTTGTGCATCTAATTATTTTATTCAGCTTTCTTTTCTTCTTCAGGAGCTTGAGCAGCTTCAACTTTAAGTTCTGGTTTTTCTTCAACTACTTGAACAGCATCTTTAACTGCGATTGTTGAACTTATACCTGCGCCAATTCTTTGTTGTCTACGAATTGTCTTTTCAATTTCACGATCAGCCTTCTTGGCGTTGAAATTTAAAGTGAGAATGAGGATAAACATTCCAAACGCAAGGAAAATAATACCCCAAGTACGGAAATCAAGTGGGATTTTGATTGCTTCTTTAAGAACCTTTTCAGCGCTCTTAATGAAGTTTGCGTCTAGTGGGACATTCATGTTTGCGCCAATGATTCCAAAAATCATTAATGCAATACCTGCAATTGCAAAGATGCCACCAACGACATACCATGCAAATTCTTTACCTGATACTTTTGCTTTGCTCATATTTACTCCTCAGGCTATTAATCAAAGATTAAGCAGCCTTATTTGTTTCTTGTTGTGCTTGAATTTTCTTAATTTCTTCGTCAAATTTCTTATTGAATTCTCCGAATGCTGGTTTAAATGCATTTTCCCAAACAATTGTCTTATCACGTGCAATTGTCTTTGCATTAATAAACATATCACCAAAGTTCTTTCCTTCTGGAAGTTGACGACGTCCTTGTGTCATTTCCATTAAAGCAAAGATTGGATCAATTACTTCGTAATATTCTGTAGAAATAAGAGGTGAACGTTGACGTGAACCCGCGATTAATTTGCTGACTTCATTTAAGTCGTTTTGAATGAAGTTTGATTGAGGTGTGATTTCACCTTTAGCTTCTTGACGTGCTTTGTTATATTCAGCAAAGAGATGATCGAAATCATCTAATAAGAGTAAGTTGACTAAGCCACGGTAGAAAGCTTCTTGTTTTTGAATAAGTTCTTCAAATTGTGGTTCATCAAATGCATTTTCTTTCTTTGCTTGAACGATGAATGAGTAAATAACATTTCTCATTTCATCATGAATTGGCATGATTGCTTGATAAATTGCAAGATGTTGTGCTTCATCAACACGTAATTCAGTGCCTTCTGCATTTTTCTTAACAATTGTTGATGTGTCGCTATAGATAAGTTCAAGCATATCTTTAATAGCTTTTGTTAATTTTTCTCCTGCTTCACCAGAATGGTCTAAGCAGCTCTTAAGTGGAGTGTTGTTGGTAATGTCTGAATTCATTAAACCTCTTCTCCAGTCATAAGCCTTGATGTCATATTTGTCTTTTTTCATGACATATTCAAGAGTGTTGATAATTGCATTATCGAATCTAATAAATGATGCAATTGCTGTTGTGAATTTATTCATAAATTCTCCTTTTCTAATCAATGTATTTCTCGATTTCGTAGAAACGTTTTATTGTATGTTTCGCATACTTCGAGACCGATAGCGGTGCGTGTTTCATACAGAAGCTATTTTCAGGGAATTCGTTAAACATTGAAATATCGTTTCCTGAATCTCCGACGACGTAAACGTCGCTGTGATTTATATTAAAGTGTTTGAGATAAGATTTCAACCCTTCTGATTTTGAACAGCCAACTGGAGATAGTTCTATGAACTCTCCTGACCAGCTTGCTTCAAAGGAATCGGCGAAGTTATCTCTTAAAATTTTATTTGCTTCTTTCGAAGCATTTTTATTCTTCTTTCCGATGCCAAAGAAGATCATGATTTTAGCAATTTTTCCTTGGTCTATAACTTGGTTAAAGTCCTTCTTATCAATATAAAAAGGTTCTCTATAAACTCCTTCAAAGAAGTTCCAAATAACATAAGCCATTCTATAAGAAAGTGATTTAAATTTATCACGAACTATAAAACGTCCATCTGTAGTCATTACAAAAAATCCTTTTGGATGAAATTGATTTTCAATTTTATCTAAAGCAATTTTAACTTTTTCTATATCAAATGGTGTTTTTTGAATGACTTCATTATCTGCAATAATAAACGAGCCATTGCAACCAATCATATCAACAGGACGGTCAATTTTTTCTGCTACCTTTTTTAAATAGGCTTCATTTCTTCCTGTGACTAAAACAATCTTTCCACCATTATCAATATGGTTTCTAATGAAGTTAACGGATTTCTTAGAAATCATTCTGACACGTTTCTTTGGATAGAAGAGTGTTCCGTCTAAATCAGTAGCAATAACTTTTCCCATAATGCTTATATTTTATAATATAAACATAATAAAGCAAGAAAAAGAAAAGGACCGGCGAACCGGTCCTAATCTAAGATTAAGTTATTTTAATTCGTTTTCGATTTGAATGACACCATAACCGCCATCATCACGAACATAGCAGACAGAAACTTGATTGTCGTCTTCATCTAAATATGCAAAGAACTTATGTCCAAGAGCTTCCATTCTGGTAACAGCTTCATCAAGAGACATTGGTTCAAGGTAAATTGATTTTTGACGAACGACAACTTCCTCTTCTTCGTCTTCTTCAATTGGTTCAACATTTTCTAAGGAAAATGCTTCGCCTAATGAGAGCTTGCCACCACGAGAACGATCCATTCTTGTTTTGACTTTTCTCATTTGACCTTCAAGTTTATCGATAGCTAAATCGACACCTGCATAAAGGTCTTCATTAGTAACTTCAGCACGTAAGTCCATTTGTGATGTAAAGATAGTTACTTCAATCTTTGCTCCAATTTTGTAAGATCTTACGACAACGCGACAAGTAACATTTTCGTTAATCAAAAAGTATTTGTCCATTCTAGAAAGCTTTTCTTCAATGGCTTTTTTAATACCTTCTGTAACTTCTATGTTCTTGCCAATAATTTGGTATTTCATAAAACTTCTCCTTTCCAAATTATGACGAAGATAATTTCTAATTATATTATTACAAATATTTTCAAAAAATGTAAGACAAATATTAAGAAAATTTAAAATTTGAGATTAAAAGAAAAATGCGAATAAATCGCATTTTCTATAGATTATTTGTTAAGTATTTTCTTAATCTCTTCAACTTTATCGAGTCGTTCCCAAGGAAGGTCAATGTCTTGACGACCTAAATGTCCATAGTTTGCAACTTCTTGATATTTGAAAGTTGGATGTTGAAGAGAAAGAGTTTCAATAATTGCTCTTGGTCTTAAATCGAATACAGTGTTAATTGCTTCAAGAATCTTTTCGTCTGAGTATTTTCCTGTTTTATGTGTATACACAGAAACCGAAACAGGATCTTCTTTGCCAATTGCATAGCCAACTTGAATTTCAAGTCTATCAGCAGCACCGGCAGCAACTAAGTTCTTAGCAATGTAACGGCACATGTAAGCAGCACTTCTATCAACTTTTGTTGGGTCTTTTCCTGAGAAAGCTCCACCACCATGTCTTGCGCTTCCACCATAGGTGTCGACAATAATTTTACGACCTGTAACACCAGTGTCTCCTGCAGGACCGCCAATTTCAAATCTTCCTGTTGGATTAATTAAGATATTGAAATCGCTATTCATTTCAAAGTCTGCAACAACTTTCTTAATGATTTTTTTAGTAATGAATTCTTTGAATTCTTTTTCGTTATAATCACCATCATGTTGAATTGACATTAAAACTGTAACAAGTTTTGGATGACCTGGGTTTTCGTAATCAACTGTAACCTGAGATTTCATGTCTGGACGAGCCCATCTAAACTTGCCTTCTTTACGTAATTTTGTTGCGTATCTAACAAGTTTATGAGCCATAGAAACTGGAAGAGGCATATATCCTTTTGTTTCGTTTGTAGCATAGCCAAACATAATTCCTTGGTCGCCAGCTCCACCTGTATCAACTCCCATTGAAATATCTGGGGATTGTTGAGCAACTTTTACATCAACTTTAACTTTGTTAACAGAGAAATCTAAGTCATCATTTGTATAACCAATTTCACTCATAACGTCTTTTGCAATTTTGGCATAATCTGGTTTAGCTTTCGATGTAATTTCTCCACCGATTAAAACATAATTTTTTGTTACAAAAACTTCACATGCAACACGTGATTTTGGATCAACACTTAAACAGTAATCCAAAATAGCATCAGCAATTTGGTCGCAGACCTTATCTGGATGTCCTTCACTTACTGATTCACTTGAGAATAAATTTCTATTTTTTTCCATACCTACTCCTAAATAAAAAACGGCTTTCCCACCTTGGGATAGCCGTTTAAACGTCTAACCATCTCTTATCGATCAGTGGGTGGGCCACTGCTAAGGAGAGCACTTACTTCTTTATAATTCGAAGAGTTGCTACCGTATTTTTTCGTCCTTGATATACGGTTCTTGATAAGAATTCTATTTAGTATTATATACTATTAATTCGTTTCTGCAATACGTATACGCGTAATTAAATAAAAGAAAAGGACCTAACTAATAGATCCTTAATCTTTTACTGATTTAATGATTTTAAAGCTTTAGCTATTTGATCTGGGCATGAAGTTTGTTTCATTCCGCACTTGATGTTTTCTAATTTAGCTATAACTTCATCAATTTTCATTCCTTCAATTAATTTTCCAATACCTTGAAGATTGCCGTTGCATCCTCCAAGAACCTTGAAAGATTTGATAATGTCGTCTTCAATTACAAACGACATCTTTGCAGAGCAAACTCCCTTTGGAAAATAATCAAATGTTTTTGTCATTATTTAACAATCTTTCCGTATACAACACCGGCACCACAGCAAGCATTAGATTCATCTGTATCAATGTGCATTGCCAATGCAAATTTTTCTGAAACACGAATAACTGTGTCATCAAAAACTAATTTACGGCCTTTGCCTGTATCAATTTCTACTCCAACGATTTGTCCGTTTTCAACGCCAAATTCTTTAGCATCTGCTGGAGTCATATGAATATGACGTTTTGCAATAATAACGCCTTCGTTTAATTCAACTTCACCTGCTGGACCGCGAAGTGTGCATTTACCCGATCCTTCGATGCAGCCACTTTCTCTAACTGGAGCATCTAAGCCTAATGATCTTGCATCTGTAAATGAGACTTCAACTTGGTTTGATTTACGAACTGGTCCAAGAATTGAAAGCATTGCGCTTGGTCTTGGTCCGTTTGGATCTTTTTTATTGTAACCAACAACTTCGACTTTGTCGGTTGATGCAAATTGTCCTGGTTGTGATAACTCTTTACGAACCTCTAATTGGTGTCCTGCACCAAATAAAATTTCGAGAGCTTCTTGAGTAACGTGGACGTGTCTTGCACTTGTTTCTACTAATATTTCTTTCATTTTTCTAACCTCGATATGGAAGTATTTTATCATACTTCACATAATATAATACCTTTTTTGCTTGTTTTATATTATAAAAAGAGAGTAAACTCTAAACGGGAAGGCAAGAAAGATGGAAAGCGAATTAATCTCAACTGAAAAACTTGAGCAATTAATTGACGAAAAGAAAACTAAAGATATTCGTCAACTTTTTGAAGTCGTTCCAACCATCGATATTGCTGAAGCTTGCGACGACATCGAGGATAAGACAAAATTAGTCTTTATTTTTAAGTACGTTAGTTCTGAATATACTGCTGATTTGTTCACTGAATTATCTGTTGATACCAAAGAAGAACTTATCAACATCATGTCAAATGATCAACTTGCTGAAATTCTTGAAGGACAATTCACCGATGACTTAGTCGACGACCTTGAAGACTTACCTGCAAATATTGTTACTCGTGTTTTACGAAACGTTCCAAAAGACAGACGTGCAACAATTAATAAACTCTTAAACTACAAAGAGAACACAGCTGGTTCAATTATGACCACTGAGTTCCTTACTCTTTTAGATACATTAACTGCAGATGAAGCAATTGCTCAAATTAGAAAGTTTGGTAAAACCAAAGAAACAATTTATACATTATTTATCATTGATAAACAACGTAACTTAGTTGGCACCCTCGACTTAGATGATTTAATCTTTGCTAAAGGTGAAGAAAAAGTTTCTGATTTAATGAACCGTGACTTTGTCACATGTATGATTCACGAAGACCAAGAAGAAGTTGCTAACTTAATTAAACGTTATGACTTGAACGCTATCGCTGTCTTAAACAACGATAAGAGATTAATCGGTTTAGTTACTGTTGATGATATCGTTGACGTTATCGAACAAGAAGCTGAAGAAGATATCGCAGCCTTGAGCAATGTTTCAGCACTTGAAGAATCGTTCATGGAAACAAGCCCAATTAAAATGTTTGGAAAATGTGCTCCTTGGATCATTATTCTTATCGTTTTAGGAACATTCTCATCATTCGTTCTTTCAAAATTTGATAATGCAATTGCACTTATTCCTACTTTAGCAGCTTTCATTCCAATTGTTATGGATGCTGGAGGAAACGCAGGCGGACAAACTATTGCCTTAATGATTCGTGGATTAGCTAACCACGAATTTGAACCAAAAGATATTTGGAAAGTTTTAGGAAAAGGCATTGTTTCATCTATTTTAATTGCTTTAGTTTGTGGAGGCGCTGCCTTTATTTGGTTCACCATAATTCAATATTCCGGAATTGTTTCTTTAGGAACAATTGACGGCCACAATTTCGAAGGCCTTATGATCTGGAACGGATCTGCATTTAATGGGGATATTGCTATTCCGTTCTTATTAACTGTACTAAAAGTATCTGCAGTTGTTGGAATTACTTTATTTGCTGATATTCTCATTTCAAAAACAATTGCAATTGTTCTCCCTTTAACTGTTGCAGCTTTAAAGAAAGACCCTGCAATTATTGCTCAACCTTTATTAACAACAATTGTTGATGTTGTGAGTCTTTTAATCTTCTTTGGAACTGCGCTTCTTTTATTCCAAGGCATTCTTCACATTTAAATTCCTCTTGTTATACAAGTTTTAAAAGTGTATAGTTAAAAAGCACTCCGATGCAGCGATGGCGGAACTGGTAGACGCGCACGTTTGAGGGGCGTGTGGGGTGACCCATGTGAGTTCGATTCTCATTCGCTGCACCATTTATAAAAATAAAACTCGTCGATTGACGAGTTATTTTTTTAAACAATTAAGTCTCTTTTCTTTAATTTAAATATAAGGAAAATAAATTTGACAGGAAGAACGCCAACCCAGTAATTAAAGCCTAAAATATCTGCATTGTATAAAGCAGTTTTTTGTCTGTATGCGTCTTCTATATCGTTAAATTCTACCATTTTACCTGCGTACAATTCATCTTGAGAAACCTTTTTAGAGTGGTTGCAAATTGACACAATATTGTATGCGGAATGCATGAAGGTTAAAACACGATTATCACGGTCTTCTTTTGTTAATTTTTGGAAGTCAGAAATACGTTCCAAAAGTTCAATATTTTTAACATCATCTTTAGGTAATTCTACGTTATAGTTATTACATAAAGTAATAAAATCTTTCATTGATTCAAATCTCTGAACTAACAAAAGATTGATTGCATTTGAATCATTTTTTAAGCGTTTTTTGAAGATGAGTGCAAACACCATTGTGACGATTAAAGTAAGTAACCAAAGTCCAACAATGATTACACCAGCAATGATTAATATTTTTGCCCATAATTCTAAGCTTTCAAACCATTCCATAGAAATACTTTTTTTCCTTTTCAAAAGTGTCTTTAACAATACTATACCAAAATTATTTTTATTAAAACAAATCGTAAAATTCTATTAGTTCATTGTATTTTTTAAACAATGGACTAAATTGATTTATGTTTATACTTATGATAAAGTCATATCGAGGTAACTTATATGAAGAAAAAACCAATAATGGCAATCATGTATGACTTTGATAAAACATTATCTACTACTGATATGCAAAACTATGGTTTCATTCCTGATCTTGATATGAAACCAGATGAATTCTGGGGCGCAACCGGAGAGTTTTCAAAGAAAACAGGTGTAGAAAGAATCCTTTCATACATGTATATGATGATTAAACTTTCTAAAGAAAAAGGACTTAAATTAACAAGAAAGTATCTTAATTCTTTGGGAGAAAAAATTGTTTATTACAAAGGTGTTGAAGATTGGTTCAAACGTATTAATAAGTACGGTAAAAAGAACGGAATCGTTGTTGAACACTATTTAATCTCATCCGGAACTAAAGAAATTGTTGAAGGATGTAAAATTGCAAAAGAATTTAAGAAGCTCTATGGCTGTGAATTCTACTATGATGAAAAAACAGATGAACCAGTATGGCCAAAATTTGCAATTAATTACACTCAAAAAACTCAATATTACTTTAGAATTTCTAAGGGTGCTATTGATGCAAATGATGATGCAAAAGTTAATGAAAGCCACGTTGAAAAACGTATACCACCTGAAAACATGGTATACCTTGGCGATGGAATGACTGATGTTCCATGCATGATTCTTGTTAAACAAAATGGCGGTAATGCAATTGCAATTTATCACCCAAAAGAAGACAGAAAGATTGTAGCAACTTTACGTAAAGGCGGACGTGTCAATTACGTATGTAAAGCAGACTACCGTGAAGGCAGCGATCTTGATGCTACTATTAAACTTATCATTGATAAGATTTCTCTTACACACAAACTCAAAGTTCAAGAAGAGAAACTTATCGCTAAAGAAAAACGCGGAGAAAAGGAAGTGGAAAAAGAATAATGAAAACTGTTGCAATAGTTCTATTAGCTGGACACTCAAAAAGATTCAACTTCTCTACGCTTAAACAATTTTACGAAGTACAAGGCAAGCCATTAGCATATTATGCTATCAAGCCGTTTGTTGAATCAAAATTAATCAAATCCATTGTTGTTGTTTATAACGATGAATATTTTGAACAAACAAAAGCGATTGCTTCTGAATTTGATAAGAAAATTGAATTTGTTAAAGGTGGAACCACACGTTATGAATCTGTAGGAAATGCATTAAATTTCCTTAAAGATAAATTAAGCGAAAACGACAATGTACTTGTACATGATGGCGCAAGAATATGTCTTGAAGAAGACCAAATTGGTGCTCTTTTAGATACACTTAAAACTTATGAAGCAGCAACTCTTGCTATTCCTATGGAAGATACAATTGCTGTTATCAAAAATGGTCTTATCGAAGAAGTGCCTGATCGTAGCAAATACATGAAGGTTCAAACACCTCAAGCATTTAAATTCAAAGCTATTTTACAAGCTCACCAATTACCAGTATGTGCAGCTACCGATGATGCACAATTAGCTTTAGCTATTGGTATTAAGGTTGCAGTCTTAGAAGGCAGCAAAAAGCTTAACAAAGTTACTACAATCGAAGATATCGAAGTAGTTAAGGCAAACTTAGAAAACTAAAATGAAAAAATACGAAGTTGGAAAAATTATCGAAGGAACAATAATTGAAATCCGTCAATTCGGAGCAATTATGATTTTTGAGAATGGTTCTAAAGGACTTCTTCATATTTCTGAAATTGCAAATACTTATATTAAAAATATCTTTAGATATTTAATTATTGGAAAAACATATCAAGTTAAAGTTTTATCAGTTGGAGAAGATGACTTTTTAAAATTATCTATGAGCAAAATCACAGACGAAGAAAAAGAATCTTTCCATAACCAAAATGTAAAGCGTACTCCAGCATTAGAAGAAAATGTTGATTTCACCGCTTTACAAGAAAAAATTCCAGAATGGATAAATCAGGAGAATAAAAATGATTAAAGTTAACGATGCTCATTTATTAGAAAAAATTGATTTTGCATCTTATAAAGATGATGTAGAACAAATTAGCAAAATGATCGAGGGTAAAACTGGTCCAGGAAACGATTTCCTTGGTTGGTTAAATTATCCAGAAACATATAACAAAGAAGAATTTGAAAGAATTATTAAAGACGCAGAGTATGTCCGCAATAATTTTGATGTCTTAGTTGTTTGTGGCATCGGCGGATCATATTTAGGTGCCCGTGCAGGCATCGAAGCCTTAAATGGTTTACACAGTAAAAATAAACCAGAAATCATCTTCTTAGGTCAAACATTCTCTTCAGATTATATTTACGAAACTCTTGAATACATCAAAGATAAAAAATTCGCAATTAATGTCATTTCAAAATCAGGAACAACAACCGAAACTGCTATTTCCTTTAGATTAGTTAAAGAACTTCTTGAAAAGAAGATTGGAAAAGAAGCTGCCGCTAAAGCAATCTTTGCTACAACAGATGCTGAAAAAGGTGCTCTTAAAGAGCTCTCCACAAAAGAAGGATACGAAACATTTGTTCTTCCTGGTGATGTTGGCGGACGTTACTCAGTATTTACTGCAGTTGGTTTATTCCCATTAGCAGTTGCTGGTGTAGATATTCGCGCTCTTATGGATGGCGCTCACCAAGCAATGGTTGAATTTAAAAATCCAGACATTAATAAAAATGAAGCATATAAGTATGCAGTAATTCGTGATCATTTCTACAGAAACAACAAGTCTGTCGAAATGTTTGTTACATATGAGCCAAGACTCGTTCAATTAGGTGAATGGTTCAAACAATTATTCGGCGAAAGCGAAGGAAAAGATGGTTGCGGTTTACTTCCAGATTCCGCTACATTCTCCACCGATTTACATTCTCTTGGACAATTTATCCAAGACGGTTCTAAAGTTTTGTTTGAAACAATTCTTTACGTTAAGAAACCAACTCACGAAGTTATTATTCCAGAAGATAAAGAAAATCTTGATGGACTAAATTACTTAATGGGCAAATCTTTAGGATTTGTTAACGAAAAAGCATTCTTAGGTACATTAGAAGCTCACACTGTAACCGGAAAAGTCCCTAACGTTATTCTCGAAGTTGAAACTTTAGGTGCAAAAGAACTTGGTTATATTTTCTATTTCTTTATGAAAACATGTGCAATGAGTGCTTATTTATTAAAAGTAAACCCATTCAATCAACCAGGTGTTGAAGTATACAAGAAAAACATGTTCCACCTTTTAGGCAAAAAAGGTTATTAATAATTTAATAATTTGAATTGACTTATAGTTTAATATAGTGATATATTTATTTAGCGCTTTTCTAGAAGTTAAAGTGGATGTTTAGCTCAGTTGGGAGAGCATCTCCTTTACACGGAGGGGGTCAGGAGTCCGAGTCTCTTAACATCCACCATCTAGAAGATCCTGCAAGAAGTGGACGAATAGCGAAGTGGCCAAACGCGGCTGACTGTAAATCAGCTCCTACGGGTTCGGTAGTTCAAATCTACCTTCGTCCACCACTCTTGGGGTGTAGCCAAGTGGAAAGGCAACAGACTTTGACTCTGTCATTTCGCTGGTTCGATCCCAGCCACCCCAACCAAGTTTGTGAACATCGAAGTGATCGATGTTTTCTTTTTTCGTTTTGTAATAAAAAAAGACATGCAAAGCATGTCTTAATTTATAATTTTAATAACTTATTTTCTTGTAAATGCCCATCCAAGAACAAAGATGACTGCTGTTCCGGTCGATACACTTGGAATCCATAGTGGAATTCCTCCAACGGCAGTGCCAACAACAATTGTTGTTACTAAGCTTGCGATGATGAAGATTAAGTTGAAGAAGGCAAAGAAACCAACGAAACCTGATAATCTTCTTGAACCGAAAACAGATAATAATGCTCCAAGAGATGCAAGAATTTGAATAACTGCAGCAATAATATCAATAAAGTAGGCTATGATATAGCCGACATTTTTTGAAGCAAAAACTTCACCTGTTGAATTAAGTACAAAAATAAGTCCTGTAATACCCCAAGCAAGAAATAAAATGCCAGAGATTAAAAGAAATATTTTTCCAACTACTTTCATATCATTTTCCTCCTCAAAATTATTATATTGAATATTTCGAAAATAAGTTATAAAAACTTAAGATATTTTTAAACAAAAACAATTTTTTATATTTTTTAGTTTACTATTATTTAATAGTGTGCAATAATAACAAAGCAATTTATTTTATAGATTGCAACCTCTCCCGTTAGCTCAGCTGGCTAGAGCAACGCACTTTTAATGCGTGGGTCGGACGTTCGAATCGTCTACGGGAGACCATCTTATCTGCCCAGGTGGCGAAATTGGTAGACGCAAGGGACTTAAAATCCCTCGGACGAATAATCCGTGCCGGTTCAACTCCGGCCCCGGGCACCATCTACCAAATCACGCCACCTTTTTATATTTTCAAAATTGGGGCGTAGCCAAGTGGAAAGGCAGCGGACTCTGAATTCGCGAGCGCTGGTTCGAACCCAGTCGCCCCAACCACTTATTAGGAGGAGCATAAATGAAGAAAAACGCATTTATTGCTTCGATGGTCGCTTTAGCACTCGTAGTAGTTGCTGTTGGTCTCTTAGCAATTCCATTCGGATTTGCTTCAAAAGTTCCATACGATTATAGCGGTTTCGAAGTAATATTCCATTACGGTCTACGTGATGGCATCGATGCCTTAGGCAGAAACACACCTAATGCTAGAGCAAGTGTTGCAAACATTATTGCATTAGTATTCGCAGCATTAGCAGTTGTATCCTACGCATTTAACAAAAAGAGCACAGTCCTATCGTTACTCGGAGGCATCTGCTCTGGTCTTGCTGGATTATTCTTCCTTTCAAATGAGCTCTGGATTGCAGTAGCTTATAAGAATGCACAACTCGTACTTGGATGGATGACTTACGTAGTAGGTGTAATCCTCGTTGTTGCAAGTGTTGGAACTATATTCCACGCAATTAAAGCTCTTAACGAAGAGAAACAAGTAATTGAAACAAAACAAAATTACAGTTACTTAAAATCAAATAAAAAAGAAGACTAATTTGAAGTGCACCCCAAAACGTTCACAACATTAAAAAAGGGACTCTTTAACTAACAGGGACAAAATCCCTGTTTTTTATTCGATTAGAATTGTAAAATTTAATCCATTCCTCTACTAGTTGAATGTAATGCTCTAGAGATGTGATATTATTATTGTACAAAGTTTCCTTTTTCATGATTCCGTGCCAACTCTCCATTGGAGAATCGTCAATTGGTGTACCCTTTCTGCTCATTGAAATAAGAACACCTTTGGAATTAAGTAAGGCTTTGTATTCAAAGGATGTGTACTGAAATCCTTGATCGCTGTGAACGATTAGGCCAGTCACATCTTTTTCTCTTTCAAAAGCTTTATTAAACGTATCGATAACTAATTTTATGTTATTAAATTTCGAAATTTCGTACGCAACAACATGCCTATCGTATAAATCAATAATTGTAGATAGATAAACTCTTTTGTTGCCAAATATTAAATACGTAATATCAGTGCACCATTTAGTATTAAAACTTAAAGTTTTAAAATTTCTATTAATTAAATTAGGCATTACATTTTGTTCAATTCTTTTGTATGAAGCATTTGGCCTGATTCTTCTTATATATTCTGGTTTTAGATTGAATTTTCGCATTATTCTTGCAACTTTTTTTGCATTCATTATCAAACCAATTTTTTGTTTAAGGCCTTCTTGGATTCGGCGATAACCATATGTGCCTTTTGACTCGTCGAAGATCTGCTTTATTAAACGATAATCATAATAATCTGGATCTTCTTTATTTCTGTATTTGTAATAAGTCCTGCTTGAAATTTGCAGTGCCGCACATAGGTTTGAAAGTTTGTAATCATTTATATGAACAGTTATAAAAGTTACTTTTTCCCATGTCGAACTTCTAAGAAGGCCTGGTATTTTTTTAGAATTTCATACCTTTCTTTGTAATCTTCGATTGTTAAATTCTTTGTCTTTGGATGTCCGCTGCGCCCTAAACGATTGTTTTTGTAAATATCAACTCCGTGTTGTTGCTTGTAAATCCAGGTATCAATTGTATGAAATGAAATATTGTATTTTCTTGCAAGCACAATCGTTCCACCTTTACCATCATAATACTCCTTGAGTATTTGCTGTTTAAGTTCATTGGATATCTTCATGAACTTTTGCCCTTTTTTAGCCATATAAAAAACCTCCCGTTTAAATTATACGAGAGGTTCTTATAAGAGTTCCTTTTTTAATGTTGTGAACGTTTTGGGGTTCACTTCAATTGGTCTTCTTTTTTTAGATCTCCACTATCTCAGGTTTGTGATGTGGAGTTTTCTTTTTAAATTCGTTTTTATGTTTCTTTTCAAATCTAAATACTTCTTCTTCGCCTTTTTCTGTTACATATAAATACATTCCATCTGTCTTCTTATCATACATATATGCAAGATAGCCTCTTCTAGTCATGTTTAATATGTAACTGCATAATTTCCTTCCTGGAAAAGAAATAAGCGTTCCAAAGGTCTTTAAATCAATATATTGACGGGTTTCTGTGTCTAACTTACCCATCAGAATATTGTTAACTCCTTTAGGAGTAGGATATTTATGCAAATCATTAAGTTCTTTTATGGTCTCTAAAATCTTAAAGTGAGAGACTGTTAATCTAAATTCGCTCTTATTTGTTTTTCGTTTCATAACATAAATTAGTTTAACATATTTATTGAATTGGTGGTTTTAAGTTATATAATTTTCACTATGGATATTAAAGAAACAAAAGAATTAATCGTTCAAACATTAGAAAAAGTACGTCCGTTTGTTAATCGCGACGGAGGAGATATAGAATTCGTAGATTTCATTGACGGAATCGTATACGTTAAAATGCTTGGAGCTTGCGAAGGCTGCGCTATGGTTGATGCAACATTAAGCGAAGGAATTGAAATCATATTAATGGATGAAGTTCCAGGAGTCTTAGGTGTTAAGCAAGCAAGCGAAATGCCACAAAAAAAAGAAAACGAAGCTCAATAATCAGCTTCGTTTTCTTTTTTATTTAAATAATTCTAATAAGCTTTTAATTTTCTCAGCGTTAGTTTCAGGAGCGTCTCCTCTATCTACCAAATACGTATGTACGCCCGCATTAATTGCAGCTAGACAATCGTTTTGAGAATCACCTACATAAACTACATCATCTTTGTTTCCACTATAACCAAGTAGTTCTAACGCTTTTAGTATTGGTTCTGGTCTTGGTTTTATTTCTTTAACAACATCGCTACCGATATAGACATCAAATATATCTTCAGGAATATTTAGATATTTCAATATTTTTTTGACATGGTTTACGTTGTTACTCGTAACAATGCCGACTTTAAAATCTCTATTTTTTAATTTTTCGAAAAATTGAGGTCCTTCTGGGAAGTGCTTTGTTGTAGAAATTGATTCATCGCTATCTAAAGTTTCCTCAATAACTCTAACAAACTCTTTAATTTTTGAAGGATCTGGATCTCCTCCAAGTTTTGTATAGCTTTCAGGAAGAGGAACTCTAGAAAGCCACATAACATCTTCTTTTTTAATGCTTATGCCTACGGATTCAAATGATTTTTTGAACACATAAAACAATCCAGGCGAAGTATTAAATAAAGTGCCATCAAAGTCAAAAAGATAAACTTTGTATTTTCTCACTTAAATAATCCTTATAAATTTTGGAAAGCAATATTTGCGCTTGTCTTGTATTCGCTTGCTTTAACTGTGCCTTTATTTCTAATTGCATCAGCGACAACATCACGAATATAAAGTTTTGATTGATAAACGATTTCTTTAACAAATGGCATTAATTTATCTTCTGCTGTTGCTAAATAATCTGATGTAATGAAGTAAACTTCATCACTGTTTTTGAATCTTTCTGTAAATGTTCTATACATTGCAACGTTATTGCTTGATGCTGCGCTAGCTAAACTATTAAGTTTTTGTCCGTTTGTTTTACAAACAACGATTTCGTTATCAAACGGGAATGCTTTATAGACATCTCCATATGTAACATTACCGCCTTTGATATCATCGCGGACACCACCACTAATATTTGTGAATGCTGCTTTAATATCGTATTGAGTAATTTCAGTATGCTCAGCAATATGTGCTTGAGTTGCTTTAATCATTGATTCAACAGCAAAGTTTGGTAATTCTTCACTTGCTCTTAAATCTCCATCAGCTCTTCCTAAGCCTTGGTTTTTAACTGGATTAATCCATCTATCTTTGTATTGATTGAAAATGCCGGTAATATCACTATCTGGAGAATAATCCTTTGATGTTGGATTTTCATCATTTTCTGCAACAACTTTTTCAACTGTTTTATCAGCTTTTGAAACTTTTAATTGAACATGTGGAATTGATCTTCCAAGGTCTTTGCTCTCTAACATTGGAATTCCATTGAATTCTTCTAAAATCGTATTGTGTGTATGTCCACCAAAAATGACGTCAACATCTGGAGTATTAGAAGCAATTTTTACTTTTAAATCTTTAACGTCGTGGTGTGTATTCCAAACAATAACATCACAGCCTTCGCTTCTCATTTGTTGAGCGTATGTTTTTACTGTTTCGATTTCATTGACAAATTTATAATCTGCAATTGCAGAAGCTAAAATTGAATCTTTTACAGCTTCATCAATTGAGCCAACAATACCAACTTTGTAAACTGTATTATTTGCAGTTTTTCTTTCAATAATTGTGTATGGTTTAACAAAACTTGGAATTTGTGAAGTTGCTTTCTCTTGTAAGTTTGCACATAAGAACGGGAAAGTAGCTCTATTAATGTTGTTTTGCAACCATTTAACTGACCAGTCAAATTCGTGGTTTCCCAAACACATTGCATCATAGTTCATGACATTCATTGAGTAAGTAACTAAGTTGCCACGTGTAACGTTACTATCTGCAGTTCCTTGGAACATATCTCCACTTGAAAGAACAAATGTTCCACCTGCATTAGCAGTACGTTTTTCATCAAAGTATTTGGATAATCTTTCAATTCCTAATTCCTTTGCATCTTTGTCATAAGTGACTGCTCCATGGAAGTCGCTTGTCTCATAAAAATCAAAATAGACATAGTTATCGTCTTCTTTAATTGCTCCACTATTTTTGTTTTTAAATTCTGGAAGCACCGGTGTGTAGTCTTCGTCAACAAATTGAGCGACTTGACCATTGTTACCACCACAAGAAGTCAATAATGGTACTAAGACTAATAAGCTTAAATATCTTTTCTTCATAATTCTCTCCTTAATATATTTATAAAAGAAATAATTCTTTTTTGTTAACAATTACATAACCGTCTTTGTTATAGACATCTTCTCGATTGTAAACAATCGGAGTTCCATCAAATTTAAGAATGAATCCTCCAGCTTGTTCTACAATTGCTTGCATAGCGCATGTATCCCATTCTTTAGTATTACTCGAAAATCTATATGACATTTCGGCTTTTCCGTGAGCAATGTAACATCCTTTAATGGTTGCACCAACTATCCATTGATGTTTTATTACATCGCTATGCTTTTTTATCATTTCTTGTTCAGTATTATTCGAATGGAATCTTGATACAAGAGTTGTTACATCTTTAATTTTATCGTTGCAATGAATTTTAACTGGTTTGGAATTTGCGTCTTTCATATAAAAAGAGCCAATTCCTTCTACTGCATAATAAATCTCACCAGTTACAGGAATCATAATTACGCCTAAAACTGGTTTGTGTTTATATGAAAGGCCAATATTTACAGTAAATTCTCCACTATGTGCAACATATTCTTTTGTCCCGTCAATTGGATCGACAATCCAAACAAAATCTTTGTTTAGACGTGATTTATCATCAATTGACTCTTCAGTTAATAAACCATATTCAGGAAAAGCAGAACTTAAAAGACCGCGAATAATACAATCCGCGGCTTTATCAGCTTTTGTAACTGGAGAATTGTCTTCCTTAATTTCTACACCTAAATCATTTGAAGTATAAACTTCCATAATAATTTTTGATGCTTCAATTACGGCTTTTAAACTAATGTTTAGTTCTTTCTCCAAATTCATGCTATTTGTTTTCCTTTAAACTTTCTTCAACCATTTTGTCTAAATCTTCAACGACTTTCATGGCTAATTCAAAATCTTTTTGATTTTCTAAACGAGCGCCTGAAGCACATTTATGTCCTCCACCGCCCCATTTTCTAGCTATTTTTTGTACATCTAATCCTTGGCTTCTAAATTCAATACGAATATTTCCTTCTGGGCTTCTTGTAAATAAAGTCCAAACAGGACAACCAATGATATTTCCAACAACGTTAACATTCTTAGAAACTTGTTCAAATGTTAATCCGTATTGTTCGTAGTCTTTAACATCAGCAAAGCAATAAATTACATTGTGTTTTGTGGTCTTAAAATTTTGAACCAACAAAGATTGATATTTAACATAATTTGCATCACTTTGATACAAAACATCAAACAATGGTTTAGGATCAACACCCAAATCATAAAGGTCTGCAACAATACGGAAAGTCTTTGCGTTTGTTGGCGAATATCTAAATCTTCCTGAATCAGTGCAAATGCCTAAATATAATAGTTCTGCACACTTTTTCGAGATTTTTAAATGGAATTTTTGAGCAAATTCAGCAATCATTTGAGCGCAAGCGATTGCACCAGTATCAACCCATTTAAAACCAATAAATGGAACTGATTCTATATGGTGATCAATCTTGACTATTTGTTTTGCAGTAGAAACTCTTTGGTCCATAATACGAGCAGTTTCACTACAGTCAACAATAACAGCTAAAGAATTCTTAACTGTTTCATCATCAACTTCATCATACTTGCCGAGCATAGGCCAAAGTCTTTCGCTGCCATAACCTAATGAATAAACTTTTTTGCCTTTAAAATTATCACGAATAAGTTCACGCAAAGCTAAAGAACTGCCATAACAATCACAATCAGGATTTACGTGTCCGTGAATTGTAATTATGTCAGCCTTCTTGATTAATTTGAAAATTTGTTTTGCAGAGTTGTCCATTATTCGTTTGGTTCGTCAATTTCAACTGATTCACCTTTTGGTTGTGGATTTTCTTCTTCATCAGAATCTTCAATATCTTCACCAAAGGTTTCTCTTCTTTCTGCTTCTTGTTCTGCAGCTTCTTCTCTGTTATCTGCTTCGTCTTCATCATCTTCTTCAGAAGTTGTTTGAACATATTCAAATGGATAACGTTCTCTTAAATCCCAAACATTGCCATCTAAAACGATAAAACGTGAATCAATGGTAAGTTGAGTATAGAAAGGTGAAAGAGAATCTAATTTCTTATCATCGGAAAGTTCGATTTCTGAAAGCTTTAATGCATTTTCAAATAATTCTTTAAATGCGATTGGGCTTGATGAACTTTTAAGTACATCATATGCGTAATCAATAAGTGGTTTGTTTGCCATTTTGTTTTCCTTCTTTCTTACATATGTTCTGGAGCACTAACTCCAATAATGTTAAGAGCATTTCTCATAACAATTTTTCCAGCTTTAGCTAATGCTAATCTTGAACTTGTGACATCAATATTTTCTTTATCAACAATTTTACATTCGGTATAGAATGAGTGAATTAATGCAGCTAATTCTTGAATGTAATTTGTAATAATTTGTGGAGCACGTTTTTGTGCTGCATTTTGAACTGTCTTAGGGAATTCGTTGATGCATTTTAATAAGTCAATTTCTTGCTTCTCTTTTAACAAAGGGGCTTTTGCATCAATGTTGATGTCTTTACCATTTTCCAAGACTTTGCATAATCTTGCGTGTGCATACTGAGCATAGTACACGGGGTTAGAAGAGTTGTGTTCGACCGCAAGATCAAGGTCGAAGTCTAAGTGAGCTGTTGATGCTCTACTTACAAAGAAGTATCTAGCAGCATCAACTCCAACATCTTCACATAATTCACGTAGAGTAACGCCAGCGCCTGTACGTTTTGACATTCTCACTTCTTGTCCATCTTTTAATAAACGAACAATTTGAATTAATTCAATTTCAAGTGTCTCTGCTGAATAACCTTGCATCATAAGAGCAGATTTCATGCGGTTAATATAACCGTGATGATCAGCGCCAAGGACATCGACTAATAAGTCATATCCTCGAGACAATTTTATTAAGTGGTAAGCAATGTCTGGCATCATGTAGGTATAACTACCATCAGATTTAACAACACAACGATCTTTATCATCTAAGAAGTCGGTTGTTCTTAAGAACACTGCACCATCTTGTTTATAAGAATATTTCGAATATTGTTTTTCAAGAACCTCTTGAACATGATTGTTTTTACGAACATCAGTTTCTAATGTTACAATGTCGAATTTGACACGATATTGTTCAAGGTCTCTCCAAATTTTATTTAACTCTGCTTCCATTCCATATTGGGTCAAGAATTCAAAGTTTTCTTTTGTTTTGTCTAAATATTTTTTGCCATATTTACCATTAAATTCTGTTGCGATATCGATAATGTCGTGAGCATGATATGAATCTTCTGGAAGTTCAATTGCTTCTCCGTTTAATTGACGATATCTAACATCAAGTGAAAGTCCTAATGTATAAATTTGGTTGCCTGCATTATTAACGTAATATTCGCGAGTTACATCATAGCCGGCAAAATCATAGATTCTGCAAATACTATCGCCTACAGCTGCAATACGAGCGTGACCAACATGCAAGTCACCTGTCGGATTTGCAGAAACAAATTCAACATTAACCTTTAAGTTTTTCTTTTCTCCACGTCCGAAATTGTCGCCTTCAGAAATAACTTTTTCTACGATTGCATTAATGGTGTCTTTCTTTAAAAAGAAATTAATAAAACCAGGACCTGCGATTTCAATTTTTTCAATGCCATCTTTGTCGACGGATTTAACAATCTTATTTGCTAAATCGCGAGGTGCCATATGCAATCTTGACGCAAATTTTAATGCAGTATTAGTTGCATAGTCTCCATGTTCTGGATTTTTTGTGTTTTCAATAACGATATCGGACTCGCTTAAAGCAACTCCTTCTTTTTGAAGACATGCAACGATTTTTGTTTTTAATGTTTGTTCAATATTCATAAGTCAACGCAATATTATATGTGTGTAAGTATATACGCGCAAGTTTTATTTATGCTTCAGCATTACAAAGCATTGGGCTTTACATGCTTTGCCTGCGCCAATTTCGCCAACCTTGTTATATGTCATTGCTTTAACTGAGACATGAATTGGACGTGTATCTAAGATTTCTGCAATACGATTTCTCATTTCTTCAACATGAGGTCTCATAAATGGGTGAGCTGTAGCAACTTGAATATCAATGTTATTGATCTTGAAGCCTTCCTTATGCATGATTTCAACAACTTCTTTTAACATCAAAGTGCTATCAATGCCTTCGTATTTTGGATCTGTTTCAGGAAATAATGTTCCTAAATCGCCATATGTCATTGCACCTAAAATTGCTTCTGAAACTGCGTGGATAACAACATCGCCGTCACTATGTCCGTCAAGACCAACTTCTCCTGGGAAGAATAATCCTCCAAGATGTAATTCACGACCCTCCTTAAATGGGTGAATATCTTCACTAAAACCTATTCTAAACATAGTTTTTTCCTCCTATACATTAAATCTAAAGAAGACGACATCGCCATCTTGCATAACATATGTTTTGCCTTCCATTCTTAATTTTCCTGCTTCTTTTAAAGCTAATTCACTTCCATATTTTTTTATATCATCAAATGAATATGTTTCTGCTTTAATAAAGCCTTTTTCAAAATCGGTATGAATAATGCCAGCACATTGTGGGGCAAGCATACCATTTGTAAATGTCCATGCTCTGCATTCGTCTGAGCCTACTGTAAAGAAGGTAGATAAATTTAAAAATTTATATGCTGCCTTAATAACTTTATCAAGACCAGATTCGGTTGCACCTAATGAATTTAAGAATTCCATTCTTTCTTCCTTTGGAAGAGTTGATAATTCATATTCGATAGCGCATGATACAGGAATTACTTGCGAATTCTCTTGCTTTGCAATCTCCTTAACAATATTTAAATATTTGCAATTATCTAGATCCATATAATCTGAATCGCTAACATTAGCGACATAGATAATTGGTTTTAATGTTAACAAATGATAATTCTTAAACGCATACTCATAATCTTCGTCTTTTAACGATAATTTACGAGCTGGTTCACCTTTCATTAAAATTTCATGAAGGGGTTCAAGAATAGACATTTCATATACTGATTCTTTATCTTTATTAATTCTTGCTTTATTCCCTATTGATGCAATTCGTTTTTCAACAGTGGTCAAATCAGCCATTGCTAATTCGAGATTTATTGTTTCTATATCTCTTTTTGGATCAACGCTTTCATCAACATGAATAATTGTGTTTGAATCAAAACAGCGAACAACTTCAACGATTGCATCACACTCTCTAATGTGAGCTAAAAATTGGTTACCAAGTCCTTCGCCTTTACTTGCACCGCGAACCAAACCAGCAATATCGTAAAATTCGAATGTTGCTTGAATAGTCTTCTTAGGTTGAAAAAGATTTGATAAGAAATTTAATCTTTCATCTGGTACGTTAACAACGCCAGTATTTGGATTGATTGTAGCAAACGGATAATTTGCTGCTTCTACATGTGAATTTGTAATAGCATTAAACAATGTTGATTTTCCAACGTTTGGTAATCCTACAATTCCTGCTTTTAGTGACATTTATTTATTCCTTTAACGATTGCTTATTATAAAATAAGCCTTACTCAAAGTAAAGTGGTAAAGAAAAATCCAATATTTCTACTGGATCATTTCTTTATAATTTACGAATATTTTTAGCAGCAAAGCCTTTTTCAGTCTCAACTAAATCGAATTCAACTTCATCGTTAACTTCAATGGTTTTGAAGCCTTCCATTTGAAGCTCTGAATAATGGAAAAAAGCATCTTTTTCATTCTCAGATTTGATAAAGCCGAATCCCTTTTTTGGATTGAATCTAATAACCTTACCTTTCATAATTCTTCCCTTTCTTTATAATGAATTATAATTCCATTTTTTTAATGGTTATTTCACCTGTATATTCTGTGCATTCGCCAATCTCTAATTTATATCCGAATAAGCTCTCATCATTAAACTTTGATCCGTTATAGAAGAAATTACTATTAGCAGTAAACGAATCGCCTTTTCTAAACAAGGTAGCATTGGTTGCAGATTTGCCTTGTTTAAAGGTATTTTTACCACCGGCTTCCATAAGATGCACTAACTTAAAATCGTTTTTGTGTTCATTCAAATAAGAATACGATGCAGAATTTGATGCACCAACTTGGTATTTCTTTCCTTGAACAATCTCGTCGGAATAATCAATCATTGTTTGCGTTCTTGGGTGCACTTCTACCATTCTTGAATCAACGTGGTAAATTCTAAAACCACTTTGAGTAAACATACGTTTTCCGTTTTCAGGATATGGAGCATCAGAGTCCTTTTTATTATTTTGATGTGGAGAATAGTATTCGATTAAAACATATTCATCCAAAGCTGTCCCGTTCCAATCATCTTGAATCAAAATGGCATCTCCAAAATATGAAGAAGAACGAAGTTTTAAAGTAGTTGTTTCTTCTGTTTTTACATAGAATGGATCAACCCATCCTAACGCAAATTTAGAGTAAATACTTTCATCACCAATGTTGTTTGAATGCATCTCAAGTGTGCCACTTGGGTCCCATCCAGGTTCATCATAGCAATAATAATCATCTAATCCTAAAAGGTGACCTGATTCGTGGATAACTGTATGTGAATCAATAGCTTTTCCGTATCCAGCGTATCTGCTGTCTGTAATAAAATCATACGATGCCCACATATATGAATTAACATTTGGCAACTCTTTGTTTGAAACATAGGAATACCAATAAACCCATGCCCAGTATCCATCATCAGAATTAACTGAATTGGAATAAATAAAACAAACCGAATCAACAAATCCGTCTTGATCGGTATCGTATTGTTTTCTCAAATTGTTGAAAGATGAATCAGAAGAAAATTCGTCCAAAATAATTGAGTCAGGCATGTGTTGATTTAAAGACCAGTCTTCTTGAGCAATTTGACTTCTAGTTTTTGATGATTTAAAGACAGGGCTTACTTCACCACTTATATTTAATTTTCCGTAACTACTAGATTTATAAAATGAAGAGACTGATTGCCAACCTGTTTCTTCTGCTTTTCCAAAAAATGCCTTATTTAAATTAGAAAGCATACTTGAAGTCCATTCTCTTTCACCCTTAATTTGAACTGGAACAATTAAAAGCTTTGAGTCACCAACAGACTTTAAATTATGCATATCTGACGACTTGTTAACATCTTGTAAATTAAATGAAAAATGAGTCTTTTTTTCATAACCTACGCCGCTATCAGGCATAGGTTCTAAAGACCACGGATCAATTGAAGGTGTTTGGCCGGAACATCCCGCCAAAACAATCGTTCCAAATAAAGATAATATCAAACTTGGTTTTTTCATCTACTTATACCAACTAATTCTATTTTACATTGTAAAAAGAATAAAACAAATCAAATGCACTATTTTTTCATTCTTTTTATGAATAGTAGACTCAATAGAGTTGAAAGAGAGCTTATCAATATTGCGAAAACAAAAACAATAAAAATTGGAACGACATTCAAATTAAACGATAGGCTTACTAAAAATTGATTAGAAATTAATTCGTTAATTAGGAAATCGACGAAAATTATTTCGATCATTGAAAAGAAGAAGGCAGTAAAACCATAAACTAAACTTTGAACTATAAAAGTGGAATATATCTCAGAATTTTGAATTCCTAAATAATTAAAAAGAGCAATTTCGTCTTTGTTTTCATAAACATTAATCAATGCAATGGTTGCAAGAAGAAAAACAGAAATCAATGAAGCAATTAAAGAAAAAGAAATCAGCAAAACGTTTGCAAATGTTAACGTGTTTTGTGAACTTTTTGAGATTTCCGATGATGGACTAGTAAATTTATAAGAATTAAAAAGCTTTTGAAATCTATCGCAATACAATTCAGCATTAACTGATGAATCAAGTTCAAAAACTATTGCTTTAGGAATTAAGTAAAACATCGAAACTCCTAATTTGTCTCTAAAAAATGAGATCGTCCAATTAGGATTGTGATATAAAAATAATTTTTCATTACTTGTAACTCCTACCACAGTTAATTTCACGGTTTCATAAAACTTTTCTAAATTTGATTCGTCCAAATAAGTCTCTTCTACCACAGATGAAAAATATAATTCGGGCTTATTTGTATTAAATCCAATTTTATTTGCAAGACCTTCAGAGATTACTATTTCATTTAAGTTTTTCGGCACTCGTCCGCTTATAAGCTCATCATATTTAGATGTGAATTTGACTCCTGACCCAAAACTATTCAAATAATTCCCACCGACAACTTTATCTGGTAATTTTACATTTATGTTTTGATTGCTACTTGAATATGTATCTGCATCGATTGCTTCTTCATTTTTTGTCTCATCAATTGAAATAAAAACATTCTTAGAAAAGCCATTCAATAATGATGAAGAAAAAGACGAATAACCATAATCAGAAGTAAAGAAATACGAATCAAATGATGGGCATATTTTTTGAATTTTGTTCAGCAAACATGGGTCCATTGCATATTTATCTACATAATAAATCATTACCCTTTTTTCCTTGCAAATCTCACCTATTTTGCACAAATTTGGATGATAATTGTAATTGGTTCGTTCAAAAACATAATCATATAAATCTTCATCATAAAGAGTTTGATCGATAAATAATCCAGGGTCTTCTTTTGTGCTGAAGTAATAAAGTTTGTACATTTCCCATGGATAGTAAGATTCGTTGTCATCATCACTTGGCAAAAGCATCATATTTTCAAAAACATTTTCGTTCCAAAAATTATCGTAATGATAGATACATGATTTGTTTGTTTCTGTCACCGCTGCTACTGTGAAAATTTGCTCGTCATCGTACACCCAAGAATTATTTGCCACTTCTAGACATATTTGTAATTTTGTCTTTCTAATATATTCCCCTAAAGAGGCATAACTTCTTTGAATTTGAAGTTGGAAGCAAATATTAACCATATCTACATAAGACAATCCAAGCACAATTTCATCTTCAGCAAGCTGTGAGGGTTTATATGGGTAGGTCAAATTGTTATAGCTATCATCTATCCACTTAAAATCATTTATAGATCTACACGATAAAGATTGAATAATGTATTTAAAACCACCTGATGAAATATAAAAGTCATTAATATCTTTAAAGAAGTCTTCAAAATTTACTAAGTATGTGACTCCAATTCCGTTAATATACGGTTCATATTTTTTTGAAATTTCTATTACATTCTCTTTAGGAGCACTAAATGCCGCATTAATTGTGTTTGGAGATTCGTGATTTAAACTCATCACTATTTCGTTTCCGTTAAAAATTGACTGAAAAGCATTCTGAATTTTGTTTGTTAAGCTTGTCGAAATAAGAATAGATATACCAATACCAGACAATGCTAACGATAGAACTCCATTAGTGATTAAAGAACGCCCTTTTTTAGACTTAATTTTGTTAATAGAATGACTTACTTTAAATTTAAGAGGAAGGGATGGTTTTTTGCGCTTAAGTTTTCCACCAAATAAGTTAAATTTTGATATTTTTGAATAATATTGTTTTTTCTCAATAAAATCTATATTTCCGTCGGCCAAATTTAATAACAAATCTGCGTACTTTTTTGCTTCCAAATCATGACTCGCAATTACGACTAATTTTTCCTTTGAAATTTGTTGTAATATTTTATATATTTTTTCACTATTTTTCTCATCCAAAGAACCAGTTGGTTCATCGCATAAAATAATGTCAGGAGAATTTACAATAGCACGACCAATTGCCGTCCTTTGTTTTTCACCACCAGAAATGGTATTAACCTTATTATTTTTCAAATGCTTTAAATCAAGAAAATTAAGTAAATCTTTTATTCTTCTCGCTTTAAATTTCTTGTCTAAAATTGCTATACAATCTAAGGGTAATTTTATATTTTCATATACAGATTCTAAGTTCATTAAATTGAAATTTTGAAAGACATAACCAAAGTGATTTAAGCGGAATTTGCACATTTTTTTATCAGATAAATGCGTAATATCGCAGTTATTTATCAAAATTCTGCCACTTGTATTTCGCTCAACACCGCACAAAGAATTAAGTAATGTTGTCTTTCCACTACCACTATCGCCAAATAGAACAACAAAGCCTTTATCAGGCAGTTCAAAAGACACATCTTTCAAGATTGTTCTATCATTATATTTTTTGGTTAAATTTTCTACTTTTATCATTATTCATCTCGCAGTTCATTTGTTAACGAAAAATGCTTATAAAAACCAATAGGACAAAGGACAAAAATTGATGTAATAATAAGGGCTATAATTAACACTAAAAAAGGTAACAATAATGGGACGTTAAAAAACGATAAAAAAGGGACTGAAATTATACTGCTAATTTGGAAATTTTTATTAACCAAAAAATTTATTAAAAATTGTATTGGATAAACAAACAAAATTGCTGTAAAAAAGGTTATTAAAACTTCGTAAAAATTTATGCGTGTGTAAATCTTTTTTATATGACTATTTTTGGCGCCTAAACAAATCAAAATTGCAGCTTCTTTTTTGTTTTCAATAAAGTTTGATAAACTGCATATACCAAGTATCAAACTTACGCCCAAAAAGGAGATTACAGAAAAAACATATAAGGAACTTTTGAAACTAGAAATAAACTCAGAATAGTTATTGCGTATCTCTAATGGAGTTGAAGTTATTTTTAAATTGGAATTTTGATTTAGTTCGTCGATCAAATTTTCAAACAAATCTATTTTTTGGATGTTTGTAAGAAAAAGATTATAGCAATACGAGGAAACAACATTATCATCATCACAAGTTTCAACAAACGATAAAGGAGTTATATATTCATTACTTTCTCGCGATATGTTTAGGAGAGGAAAACTATTCAAATACTCTTTTAGTCTTAAATATGAATAGAAGATTTTTGGAGAATTAAGAAAAGAAAACTCTTTAACAACACCGCAAACAACGAATTTGAGAGAATATGAAATTGAATCTTTTGCTATCTTTCCTTCTTTTTTATCTAATATTTTTGAAAAAGCGCACTGATTTTCAACAACGATTTCTGTCCCTAATATATTTTGTGGTGTCATTCCTATTAATGAACAAAGTTCATTATTCACAACAACAGATTTCAAATCGTCCTCTAAATTTTCGTCAGAGAAAATCAATTCTTTATTATTAGAAAAATCATACTTTGGAACAAACTGAAATCCATTAATTTCTTTATCATTAATTTTTGCATAAGGAAACGGATTAAAGGCATAGTCTAGATTGGGTTCAACTTTTATTGATTCATCGAAAATATTATTTTCTTCAATATCTTCCAACGAGGGACGTAAATGCCTTTCGTATTTTAAAGGAGAATTTTGAATCTCGTATTCCTCAACTGAAGATATTGTAGACAGTTCTAAACTATAATTGTTTTTTAGCGCATCATTTATAGAATCATTAGATCCTTTTGAAAAGCCAACCGAAAGAAAAACTACAATAAAACCGAACACTAAAGAGAAAAACGGAAAAATGTTTTTTCGTAAATTCGTTTTTATATTTTTCTTAACAAAAATGTCTATCCATTTAGATTTAGCTTTATTGTATTTAAGAGTCAAAAATTCAAACTTTGAAATGTTGGATCTGGTAGTATCTTTATCTACTTTTCCATCTTTCATTTCTATTATTCGATCAGCATATTTTTCAACTAAATCTTTATTATGTGAAACTAAAATAACGGCAATTTGCCTAGATATTTCTTTAAACATCTCCATTATTAGGCAACTATTTTTACTATCTAAAGCACCGGTTGGTTCGTCGCAAAGAATAACTTTTGGATTAGTGATTATAGCTCTCAAGATTGCTATTCTTTGCTTCTCACCACCAGATAAATTCAATGCATTATTATTTTTTATTTTTTCTAAACCAAATTTTTGTAATAACTCACTAGCTTTTTTATATGCGATATCTTTTTTCTCTCCGCGTATAAGCAAAGGTAAAGCAACATTTTGTATAGCAGTTAATTTATCTAAGAGGTTATAATGCTGGAATACAAAAGACACGCAACTGGAATGGTAGAAGGTATATTGTTTCTCGTTCATTTTATTAATGTCGTTTCCGCAAAACAAAACTATTCCAGATTTAGGTTTTTCTATTCCATAAAGAACATTAAGAAAAGTCGATTTTCCACATCCTGACTTACCTGTTATTGCTATTAATTGTTTTGAATCTAAATTCAGGGACAAACGATCCAAAACAATATTTTGGTTTTTTCCGTTTTTAAATGAGACTGTTAGATTCTTGATATTAAAAATCGACACGCATTACAACCTCCTACTAACATATAGTCAGTAAAATTGAAAACGTGTCGAAATTCGTTTATTTTTGAGACTATTTTGAACCAATAACTTTTTTAAACCTTTGGTTAAATTTATCTCGAGTCAAAATTAAAACTGCACCACAACCCAAGCATTTAATCTTTATGTCGGCGCCAACTCTAACAATTTCAAATTGCTTAGTTTTGGAATCACATGGGTGTGGTTTTTTCATTTCCACTATATCACCTAATTTATAATTTAATTCTTTCATTATTCATCTTCCATTTTAACTGCTGCAGGAACTTTTGGTAAACCTGGCATAGTCATAACTGCACCTGTTAAAGGAACAATAAAGTTTGCGCCGGCAGATAAATTAATAAATTTAACATGTATGATATGGTTTTTTGGAGCGCCTTGAACTTTTGCGTTATCACTAAGTGATAAAGGTGTTTTTGCCATACAAACAGCTGTCTTACCATATCCCATCTTTTCATACTTATTAATTTGTTCTAAAGCAACATCACTAAATTCAACTGATGATGCTCTGTAGATTTTTTTTGAAATGAGCTCAATTTTATCTTTTATTGGTAAGTTATAATCGTAAAGTTTATGATAATCAGATTTGTTTTCTAATAACTTAACAACTTTTTTTGCGAAATCGATTGCTCCATCGCTTCCCTTTATAAAGGAGTCGACAAAACTAACCTCATATCCGTTTTGTTTGCACCAATTGGTTAAAGCATCAATTTCTTCTTTTGAATCACTCTCAAAATGATTAATTGCCACCATTACAGGAAGACCGTATTTTTGAATATTCTCTAAATGTGTTTTCAAATTATCAATTCCTTGTAACATTGCATCAACATTTGAGTTATCTAGTTGTTCAAATTCAACTCCACCATGAAGTTTTAATGCTCTAATTGTAGCTACAACTACTGCAGCACTTGGTTTTGCTTCTGCTGTTGGACAGCATATATCCAAGAATTTCTCAGCACCAAGATCAGCGCCAAATCCTGCTTCAGTAACGACAATATCACCAAGTTTTAAAGCAGTTTTTAAAGCAATAATGGAATTGCAGCCATGAGCAATATTTGCAAATGGGCCACCATGAATTATTGCAGGATTATTTTCTGCGGTTTGAACTAAATTAGGTTTAAGAGCCTCTCTCATTAGTTTCATAATCGCATTTGATATACGTAAATCTTTTAAATATATAGGTTCATCATCAAAATTATATGCAACGATTATATTATTGATTCTGTCTTTGAAATCTTTTTCATCTTTTGCTAAACAAAAGATCGCCATTAATTCACTAGCAACAGTAATGCAGAAACCGTCTTTTCTTGGAGTTCCATTTTTGTTTCCTAAAGCAACTTCAATTTGTCGCAAAGCTCTATCATTCATATCAAGAGCTCTTTTCCAAACAACTTTGTCTGGATTAATTTTTAATTCGTTTCCTTGGAAAATGTGATTGTCTATAACTGCACTAATTAAGTTAATGCTGCTTGTTAAAGCGTGCATATCACCAGTGAAATGTAAATTAATATCATCTTTTGGTTCAACTGTTGCTTTGCCTCCACCGGTAGCACCGCCTTTTAAACCAAAAACAGGTCCTAGAGAAGGCTCTCTTAAAGAGAGCATGCAATTAACACCTACTCTTGCTAAACCATCAGCAAGAGCTATGCTCATGGTAGTTTTTCCTTCTCCGACTTTAGTAGGAGTAATTGCTGTAACTAAAACTAATTTGCCATCTTTTTTGTTTTCTAATTCTTTAAAAATAGATAAATCAATTTTGGCTTTATTTTTGCCATAAGGTTCTACATATTTTTCATCGATATTTGCCTTTTTGGCAATATTGTAAATGTTTTCCAACTTCATGCTTTTACCTCCTACATCAAATTTTTAATAAGTGATAACAATTCATCTGTATCTTTATAAAAAGTTACAGGGAATTGATGACGTATATAAGTCATTTGACGTTTTGCATACTTGCGAGTGTGCTTTTTAATACACTCAATAGCATTTTCCAAAGAATCTTTTCCTTCAAAATAATCAATAAATTCTTTATAGCCTATTGCTTGCATGGCTTGAATTGATAAACCATACTTTTCATACAACGATTTAACTTCGTTAACCAAACCTTCATCAATCATTTGATCTACACGAGAATCTATTCTTTCAAAAAGTTGTGTTCTGTCCATGTCTCTAACAAAGAAATAAACATCCTTGTAAATTAATTCGTGTTTTTGTTCATTTAATAATTCAGTTTTTGTCTTATCGTTTGTCATGCATATAACAATTGCACGCATTACTCTTTTTCTATTATTTGGATGAAGTTTTTTTGCTTCTTCAGGATCTAATTTCTTAATAATTTCAAAAAGTTCTTCATCACTTAATTTGTCATATGAACTTGTATCAAATTTTTGTTGAGGTTTAAACTCATAATCATATAAAGCGGATCTAATATAAAGACCACTTCCACCAACAATAACAACATTTTTATTTAAGGCTAAAATTTCATCAATTTTTGTCCTTAAAATTTTCTGATAATCTGCAATTGAAAATGGAACATTAGGTTCAATGATTGAATATAAGTGATGAGGCACTTCTTTAAGGTATTTTTCTTCTGGTTTTGCGACACCAATATTCATCTCTTTATAAATCTGAAAAGCATCGCCATTAACTATCTCTGCATTAAAAGTTTTAGCAACGGCAACTGCTGTTTCTGATTTTCCTAAACATGTTGGTCCTGTAATAACAAAAATCATTGCAATTCCGCCTTTATTTCTTGTAAAAGTCCGATAACTTCGTCTTTTATTTGAATGTAATTTTGCATTAATGGGTTGTTGTTAATCTGCTCGTTTAATGACTCAAATTTATCTTTTGCAGTTAAATAAATCGAATCATTATTGAGGTTGTCGCACATTAATTTTTGCTGTACTTTTAACTGAGCATTTAAATCATTCAATTCTTTGTCGTTTTCGACGATGTTTTTTAATCTCAAAAACTCCTGAACAACTGGTTCAGAATATAATTCTTTTTTGATATCAAAAATAAGAGAATCGATATTATTCATTTATCAATTCTCCTAATAAGAAATATACATGCGACTCAAGTATTTTAACTTTAACTATTTTGCCAACTAAAGAAACATCGCCTTTAAAGTGAATAAGTTTATTTCCTTCAGTGTATCCAGATAATGTTTCGTTATTCTTTTCACTCACACCATCAACTAAAACTTCGTAAGTCTTTCCAATCATTTTATCGTTACTAGCAGAAATAGTTTTTTCTAAAGCTTTTACAAGTTCTTTAAAACGAGATGATTTTTCTTTTGAAGTTACATTATCTTTTATTTTTGCAGCAGGGGTTCCGTTGCGCGAAGAATAAATAAATGTAAACGCAGAATCGTATTTAACATATTCCACCATTTTGATAGTTTCTAAGAATTGTTCGTATGTTTCGTTAGGGAAACCAACAATGATGTCTGTAGAAATTGTTACATTTGGAATCTTAGCTTTAATAAGATCAACTAATTTTTTATATTCTTCTGCAGTATATCTTCTGCCCATTAAACGAAGGACTTCGCTAGAACCGCTTTGAACAGGTAAGTGAACATATTTCATGATGTTGTCGTATTTGGCAATAACATCAATCATTTCTTCTTTGAAATCCCATGGATGGCTTGTTAAAAATCTAATACGTGGGATTCCTAGTTTTGCAACTTCCTCTAAAAGCTTTGCAAAAGAGCTTCCGTCTTTTAAATCTTTGCCATACGCATTAACATTTTGTCCTAATAAAGTAATTTCAATATATCCTGCATCTTTTAATTCTTTACATTCTTTTAGAATGTCTTCCATCTTTCTACTACGTTCTTTTCCACGTGTATATGGAACAATACAATATGTGCAGAATTTATCACAACCATAGGAAATATTAACGAAAGCCTTATAAGAACATAATCTTGAACTTGGAAGGTTCTCCTTAATATCACCTGGAATAGATTTAACATCAACAAGCCTAATGCGCTTGCTAATAACTTTTTCTAACATGCTTAAAAGATCTGTAACATTATGAGTACCAAAAATTAAATCAACATGTCTAAATGTGTTGACTAAAAATTCGATAATGTGTTTTTGTTGAACCATGCATCCGCAAACAGCAACGATTGCATCATTTTGTTTTTTAAGAAGTTTTAATTCACCAATTTTGCCAAAGACTTTATCTTCTGCATTTTCCCTAACAGCGCATGTATTAAGAATGATTAAAGAAGCTTCTTTTTCGTCTTTGGTTCTTGTGAATCCTGCAAGTTCAAGCATTCCTGCCATTATTTCTTCATCTCTATAATTTGCTTGGCAGCCATAGGTATGAATAAAATATTTCTTTCCTTTTGCAAACTTTGAAACTAAATCAGGAACCTTAATTTCGTCATAATTAAAAGAAAAAGAAATATTTCTAACTCTTTCAGAATCTAATTCTGGTAATGAAGCAAATTCACATTTAGCCATTATTTCTCTCCTTTAAAATTAATTGAAATTATATCTCTACATTTTTTTGTTTCTTCATCAATATCAAGAACAACTGCATTAATCATCTCTTGATCATTGTCTGCAATATTAAATCTTTCATTGCTTCCAAAAACTGTTTTGTTAATAACTGAATTCTTTTCGAATCCTAGAACTCCATTAGCTGCACCACACATTCCAACATCTGAAATAAATGCAGTACCGTTATCTAAAATCTTTGCATCGTTTGTTTGAACATGGGTATGTGTGCCTACAATAGCACTCACTTGACCATCAAAAACATATCCAAAGCACATCTTTTCTCCGGTAGCTTCACCATGTAAATCAATAATATGAATACTGTCTTCGTCGTCAATCTCATCCAAAAGATTTTTAACGGCTAAATATGGCATTGTTACTTCTTCTTTCATCATTGCAGAACAAAGAACATTTGTAACACGGATATTTACGCCATTACATTCAACTAAGAGCGAACCTTGCCCTCCAAAATTTTTAATAATATTTAGAGGTCTAACTAAGCAAGATGCGAAGTCGATGTAATCGGCAATATTGCTTTTACTATCATAGTGATTACCTAAAGTAATTACATCGACTCCATTATCTATTAACTCGTTATAATGCTTTTCAATTAGTCCTTTTCCGTGGGTGGCATTTTCGCCATTAGCAATAACAAAATCAATGTTGTATTTTTCCACCAACTTTTGGATGTTATGATTAACAGCATTTCTGCCGATGCGACCAACAATGTCGCCAAAGAAAAGGATTCTCATAATTATTTAGCAATTTCTGTTGCACGATATTCACGAATGACTGAAACCTTGATTTGACCTGGATAAGTCATTTCTGTTTCAATACGTTCACGAATTTCACGTGCTAATTTAAAGGCTTGTAAATCATCAATTTTTTCTGGGAGTACCATGACACGGACTTCACGTCCTGATTGCATAGCATAGCATTGATAAACACCATCATATGACTTACAAATATTTTCAATATTTTCAATACGTTTGATATAGTTTGCAACTGTTTCACTGCGTGCACCTGGTCTAGCTGCAGATAAAGTATCAGCGGCTTGGACTAAGCTAGCAATAACTGATTTAGGTTCTGTATCGCCGTGGTGAGATTCAATTGAATTAATAACAACTTCTGGTTCACCATATTTTTTAGCAAGGCGAGCACCAAGTTCAACGTGAGAACCATCTTGTTCAAAGTCAACTGCTTTACCGATATCGTGTAATAAGCCAGCTCTCTTAGCTAGGTTTTGATCTAAGCCAAGTTCAGCAGCCATAATACCAGCTAAATATGCAACTTCCATTGAATGGTCGAAACCATTTTGACCGTATGAAGTACGATATTTTAACCTACCAACATATGTAAGTAATTCTCTATTAATTTTTGGTAAACCAAGTTTGAATGCAGCTTCTTCACCAGCTTTGCGAATTGTTTCATCCATTTCTGCTTGAACTTTAGCAGTAACTTCTTCAATTCTTCCTGGTTGAATACGTCCATCTTTAACAAGAATATCTAATGTACGACGTGCAACTTCTCTACGAATTGGGTTAAAACAGCTAACTGTAATAACCTCTGGTGTATCATCAATTAATAAATCAACACCTAATGATTGTTCTAAGGAACGAATGTTACGTCCTTCACGACCAATAATACGTCCTTTCATTTCATCACTTGGTAAAGCAACAGTTGAAACTGTTCTTTCAGTAACTTCGTCTTGAGCAAATTTACTGATAGCTAAACCGAGTAAATGTTTTGCTTTATCGTCAGCTTCTGCTTTTGCTTCTTCTTCTTTGTTTTTCATGAATGAAGCAATTTCCATTGACATCTTGCTTTCAACACGAGCAAAAATTTCTTCACGTGCTTCCTTAACTGATAATTGAGCAACTTTTTCTAATTCTGAAATGATTGAATCAATTTTTTCTTGAAGAACAGCTTCCTTTTTATCGCATTCTTTCAAACGACGACTTAACATTTCGCTTTTCTCTTCAAGAGCGTTTTCTTTGTTTAACAAATTAGCATCACGTTTATCAATGTTTTGTTCACGTTGATTTAATTTGTTTTCGAGATTTGCAATTTCGCTTTTTCTTTCACGTAATTCTTGTTCAACGTTTTGTTTGTATTCGTTTGCTGATTGTTTTGCATCAATTTGAGCATTCTTTCTAATTTGTTCAGCTTTGATTTCGGCATCCTTTAAAATTTTCTCAGCTTTTTTGCCTGCATCTGCTTCTTTGCTTCTTTGTCTAATGATGTAGATTACAAGAAATACAATAGCTATTAGAAGAATAATATCAACAACCAAAAGCAAAACGAATTGCCATGTTTCATATTTGGCTGGGTCAGCGAAAATTAAAAAATTCATCTACTTTTCCTCCTTAATTTAAATAAAGTATATAAAGGTGTTTATTTATTTAATAAATAATAACACCAATAATTGTGTTTATTACCCGACAAAAACGAAAAAATTCAGATCTGCCAATTTATTTATGTAATGGATATAATCCTAATAAATTAAATATTAAATATTGGTAATAAGTATCCGAAGATACATTTAAATTATAACAATACAAATTATTTTTTTTAACAAAAAATATTATTTCAACAAAAAAACGCACCACTTATTGATGCGTTATTTTGTGCTTTTATTTGTTTGCGTTTTTAATTTTTTCGTAAATCTCTGCCATCATATCAGGATGAGATTCAAGGTATGCTTTTCCATTCTCTTTTCCGTTTGCAAATCGATTGCCTTCATATTCAAACCATGAACCTGTTTTAGATAACACTCTTCGTTCAACACCTAATGTTAACACCTCGGCAGCTTTGCTAATTCCTTTGCCATAAATAATATCAATTGAACAATTTCTAAATGGAGGAGCAACTTTGTTTTTTACAATCTTAACATTAACTGTATTACCTACAATTCCAGATGCATCTTTAATTGCTTCTGTACGGCGAATATCAATTCTAACTGATGCATAGAATTTTAATGCTCTTCCACCTGTTGTAGTTTCAGGATTTCCATAAATTACACCGACTTTTTCACGAAGTTGATTAATAAAGATAACAGTACATTCGTGAGTATTTAATATAGCAGCAAGTTTTCTCATTGCCTTAGACATAAGTCTTGCTTGCAAGCCAACTTGATTGTCTCCCATTTCGCCATCTAATTCGGCTTGTGGGACTAAAGCGGCAACACTATCAACAACAATTATGCTAAAAGCACCACTTTGAGCTAACATTTGCACAATTTCAAGAGCTTCTTCACCGCTATCTGGTTGAGCAAGAATGAGTTCATCAATATCAACGCCTAAGTTCTTTGCGTAATAAGGGTCAATAGAATGCTCTGCATCAACAAAAGCAGCACGTCCGCCTTTTCTTTGTGCTTCTGCAATAGCATGTAAAGCTAAAGTGGTTTTACCACTTGATTCTGGACCAAAAATTTCAATAATACGGCCTTTTGGATAACCGCCAACTCCCAAAGCTTCATTAATTAAAAGAGAGCCAGAAGGAATAACGTCCACATCAACGTATGGGCGTTCACCTAATTTCATAACAGAGCCTTTTCCGTAAGTTCTTTCAATTTCTTTTAGAGCTTCATTTAAGGCTGTTTCATCATTTTTAATTTCTTTCATTTGCCTGACCTTTCTTACTTAATTAAAGCGTAATTCGATAGACTTTTCTTGTTTACGCAGCCTTATTTGAGACTAAATAAGATTAATTTAGTCATTTCATCTACACACATACTTTGTATGTGGTTTCTATCGCCTTCGAGACTAAGTTGACTATGAATAGTTTCGTTTTTATTGCACAATGCAATGTGTATTTCTCCAACTGGTTTGCCTCCAGGTTCACAAGAAGGACCTGCATTACCAGTCACAGAAACACAGATATCAACATTTAAAAGTTTCTTACCTTTTTCTGCCATCTCAATAGCTACTTCTTTTGAAACTACAGAATATTTGTTAATTGTATTTGAATCAACACCAACAACATTTATTTTTTCTTCAGTTGCATAGGTAACAACAGCACCTTTAAAAACTTTGCTAGCTCCTGGGATTGAAGTAAATTTAGATGCAAACAAACCACCGGTCATTGATTCAATAGAACCGAGAGTTAGATTCTTTTCTTTTAATATATTTAAAAGTTTTTCCATTATTTTGTATCTTTAAAAACTTCTTTATTTTGAATGATATAAATAACGCCAGAAATAATCGACATTAAAGTTGCTGCATAAAAGAATAAATTAGAGATTCCTAATGCTTGTGGCCAATCGTTTCCATAAATAAATCTAAATGGCCAATCATTTAATAAAAGCATAGGAATGGCAATCATTTGCAATACTGTTTTGGCTTTGCCAAACATGTTAGCAGCAACTACTTTGCCTTTTTGAACTGCAATCATTCTCATAGCATCAACTGTTAAATCTCTGGCAATCATAAAGATCACACAAATCATTAAGATTGTAAGCATCATTGGTTCGCTTCTTTGTGTACTTGCAGCATATGCTTGAGGAACGAGTAAGAAAATCATTGTCGCGTTGTTTAAAAGTTTATCAGCAATTGGATCTAAGAACTTACCAAATGAAGTAACTTGATTGAGTTTTCTTGCTAAATAACCATCTAAGAAATCGGTTACCGCAGCAACAATAAAAACTATACAAAAGACTAAATAAATTAAGTTGATTCCTGAGTCTCCTAATTGCAGGAAATTGTTTGAACTATTAGCTAAATTTGGAATAAATGCTAAAACAAACATTGCAATAATCATTAATAAAATTAATACGATTCTTGAAATAGTTATTTTGTTAGGCAAATTCATATTTTTCTCCTTTTTGAGTTCCGGTCCTGTAAGCCATGTTTTGTCTAGGATAATAATTTATCTATGCATGAATGCATGCCGTCAAGGATTCGATTCTCCTATCTTGCTTCCCCTACCAAATTTGGGTTTCTCGCTTGTGGGGTTTACCAACGTTTCATCTTAACATTTCTGCTAAGCTCGTCTCTGTGGCACTTTATGAGACATCATCATGACCGAAGTTTTAGATTAGTCTCGCCGTTACGTACTCCTACGTACCTAGCCTTATTTATTGGACTAGCGCAATCACTACTGTCATCACAGACAGTGCGAGCATGGACTTTCCTCTAGCCGAAGCCAGCAATTATCCAGACCGGATTAGATATTAAAGTTTTGTTGGATCAATGCCACGAGCATATAATGCATTCTCGTACTTTTTGATCTTAGTCAACAAATCTATGTTTTCTGAAGTGACTCTATCAGAATCTTTGATTATATCAAATTTAGCTTTGTACTTTGATAATTCCACTTCAGTTTCTTGGAGTTGTTTTTTTAAATTCGATACTTTTTCTTCTAATTCAGCAATATAACTTTTGGCTTCCTTGTAGAACTTTTCATAAAATTCATAATCTTCAATGACGTTATCTAAAATTGTGTCTACTTGATAGGCATCATAGCCTTTACAATTGTCAGTAATTTTAATACTGCCCAATGTCATTGCGTTGAATTTTACACCATATTTCATAAATATTTCTCCAAGCACGTTTAATTATATTAAAATCACGTTGATAAGACAATTACTTTTGTGTTTTAAATTAAAACTTAAAAGTATATAATAACTAAGGTTTATGAAAGCACTTGAAAAACACGTACAACATCGTAGAAGCTTATGCTTCATCGACTTAGAAGGAACTCAATTCTCTCACGAAATGATTGCTATTGGGGCAGTTAAAGTCGATTTGCATAAAGACATGACGATAAAAAAATATCACAAAGGCTATTATTCGCTTGTTAAAGCAAAAAATAAAATTGGTAAAATCGTAACTGATTTAACTGGAATTACTGAGGAACAAGTTAAAAAAGATGGCCAATCTTTTAGAGCAGTCGTTGCTGATTTAAAGAAATATTTAGGAAAAGATTTTAACAAAACTTTATTTGTAACATTCGGTTCTCACGATTTAAGAATTTTATCTCAATCTTTAGCTTATAACATGGACGCTCCAAAAGATGATGTTTATCTATTGATAAAACATAATTTTGATTTAAGTGATTTTATTTCTACTTATGTAAAAGATGAAAACAATAATACATACTCTTTAGCCAATATGCTTAAGATTTTTAATGTTGAGTTTAAGGGTACTCAACACGATGCTTATGCAGACGCCTTAAACCTTGCATATCTTTATGATGCAATGTTGAAAAATAAGGAAATTTTAAAAGTAGAGTATTTAAAGACATTAGCAAAATACAGACATCTTCCAGATCCTGTACATGCTGCTATTGAAAAATTGACAAATGGGGAAACAATAACATCGGAGCAATTTGCTTCTATGGTTGAGGATTCCCTTAAATGATTAAATACCCAAACGGCAAAAAATTTTATAAAACTAAATCAATTACACGTGCTCCAATAAGCACTGCAAATAGAGGTATGAATTTAGAAGGAGACATTAACGACTCCAATTTTTACTATAAAGAAAAAGGACTTTGTTTAGTGACTAAGAGGCCCACCCCAATCAATGTTGTAACCGTAGATTATAAAAATGGAGCACGAATCACTAATGCTTATTTTGAAAAACAATCTACAACAGACTATAACGGAGTTTACAAAGGCAAATATATAGATTTCGAGGCCAAATCAACTCATTCAAATTCATCACTTCCATTAAACAACATTCCTTATCAACAAATTGAGCATTTAAAAGAAGTAATAAAGCATAAAGGAATCTCTTTTTTCATAATTGAATTTTCACTTAAAAATGAGGTGTATTTTTTAGACGCATTAGTCCTTATAAACTACATAGAAAATTCTTCTGCAAAATCTATTCCTTATTCATTCATAAAAGAAAAAGGCAAGTTAATCAAACAAGGTTATCATCCACGTCTTGATTACTTGCCAATTATCGAAGAATTTTACTTTAATAATTAAATTTTCCTTTGCAAAAAGCCTTTATTTTACAATTTTCACACTCTGGAGATAGGGCTTTGCAATGGTATCTTCCAAACCAAATAATTTGGTGATTTGCTTTACAAATTTTCTCTTTTGGGATGAAATCCATAAGCTTCTTTTCGATTTTTTGTGGGTTATCTTTTACATCACAAATTCCTAATCTTTTTGTTACTCTTTGCATATGAGTATCAACAGTCAAAAGTGGTTCATTATAAATCTCTGCAAGATAACAATTTTTAGTCTTGTTTCCAACGCCAGGAAATGAAAGTAATGCCTCAGGATCGTTAGGAACTTTGCCATCAAATTCATCAACTAACTTCCTAGCAATTTCAATTGTGTATTTTGCCTTATTTTCGTAATAACCTAAGAAACGTAAAATATGCAAAACATCATCTATATTTGCATTCTTTAATTCTTCTAATGTTTTATATTTCTTAAATAAAATATCAGTCGCTTTATTGACTGATTTATCAGTTGTTTGAGCAGATAGCATAATAGCTATTAAGAGCTCATAATCTTTATGGTAAGTTAATTCACAATGAGCATTTGGATATAGTTCATCCAAATAATCAAACAAAGTTTCAACGTCAATCATCGGTCCATTTTGCCTTTGCAATTTCAATTGTTTTTTCTATATCGTCGTCCCAAACTTCTTTAGCTACAGACTTTCCTTGTTTATCAAAGTTCATTTTATTTTTATAAGTCACAAGAATTTTATCTACAGCTTTAATAGTCTTTTTATTCTTGCTTAGCGCCTCGTCCAATGCGGCTACAATTTCATCATCTGAAAATCCATCATTAATCCATTCACCAATTAAAGAGAATTCAAGAGGAGATAAGGATCTTTCTAATTTATTTTCAAATATTTGATAAATGTTTTCTAAGCATTTACTTTTTTCTTTATCAGAATTAATTTCTTGTTCTTTTGCTAATGCAACTTGGAAAGTTTCATATAATCTTTTTTGTAAAGGTTTAAGAGATATTTTAATTTTCTTTCCAATATCGTAAATTAAGAAATTTCTTTCAATCAAATTAACTAAAATTTTATCTAATTCTTTAATTGATAAATTCATTTTTAAAGATAAAAGATCAGGAGTAATTAAAGTGTTCTTTTGGCCTAATAAATGGTCAATCATGAAAATAACAGCTAATTCATCTTCACTTATTCTTAGCTTTTTATAATATTCTAGTAATAGGTAGCGGAAGTCTAATGCTTCCATTTGCATGTTTCGCATATTTAGTATTTTATCTTAAAAAGAGTTTTTAAAAAACTCATTTCTTCATTTTTCGTAGCTCTGCTTCGACCTTCTGTGAGTTCAATTCATCAATCAAATGTCTATTTCTTTGAATGGCTTTAAAGCTTTCGTCTTCAATTTTAAAACCAAGTTGTTTTTCAAATCTTTCGGCTCTTAAAATTCGCAAAGGATCTTCAGAAATTCTTTTATCTGGATTGCCAATAAATCTAATTAATTTATTTTCTAAATCTTCAATTCCGTTGCAAAAATCAATTATTTTATAGTTTTCATCCATGTAAAGAGCGTTAATAGTAAAGTCTCTTCGGACATAGTCCTCCTCAATATATCGAGTGAATTTAATTTTGCTTGGATGTCTAAAATCAGAGTAATTATCTTCTTTTCTGAAAGTAGTTATATCAACATGAATACCATCTATTTTAACGTTAACTGTACCGAATTTAGCAAAGGTGTATTTTGCGTCAGGTAAAAACGTTTTCATCTCATCAGGAGTGGCGTCGGTACAAAAATCGTAATCGCTTATTTCTCTATTTAATAAGTAATCTCTAGTTGCACCACCAACCATATAAAGACGATAATTGTGTTCATTGAACAACTTAGTTAACTTTTCGAATAAATTCTTATTCATAAGAATAGTTTACATTAGTCAAAGGCATAAGAAAAGAGAACCACGTGGGTTCTCGTTTTTCTAACTTAATTAATTTACTTTTGCCTTTAACAATTTTGAAGGTCTAAATACTACAGTAGCACTAGCCGGAATAGTAATGATTTGACTTGTATCTGATGGGAGAGTGCCTTTTCTTTCCTTGCGTTCTCTCTTTTCAAAAATGCCAAAGCCTGATAATTTAACTTCTTCCCCTTTAACAATTGATTTTTCAATTAAAGAAAGAAATTCTTCAATTACGGTTTCGCAATCTAGACGTGAAACGTCAGCACGTTCACTAACTGCTTCAATTAATTCGGTCTTGTTCATTATAATCCTCCAGTTTGATTACATGATTTATTATACACGCTCTCTTAAAACTATTTCAATTGGCGTGCCATCTAAATTAAATGCATCACGTAGTCTATTTTCGATATATCTCATATAAGAGAAGTGTGCATATTTAGGTTTGTTTACAAATAAAACAAATGTTGGTGGGCAACTATTTGCTTGGTTAGCAAAATATATTTTTAATCGTCCATGATTAAATTCAGGAGCTTCATTCATAGCTTGTGCGTCTTGAATTACATCATTTAAAACTGATGTAGGAATATGAGTGTCATATGCCTCATGGACCATATCAATATTTTCAAAAATCTTTTCAACTTTTGACTTTGTCAAAGCGGATGTATAAACGATTGGAGCGTATTCCAAAAATTGGAATTCTTTTCTAATCTTCTTTGTAAAATCAGATTGAGTATTTTGTTCTTTTTTGATTTTGTCCCATTTATTAACAACAATAATAATTGCTTTTTTCTTTTCTGCAGCATATCCAACAACATGTTTGTCTTGTTCAAGAATTCCTTCGGCTGCATCAATAACAAATAAAACTATCTCAGAACGATCGATTGCAGAAAGTGCTCTAATTGCTGAATATTTATCAACAGATTCATATATTTGTCCGCGTTTTTTAAGTCCTGCTGTATCAATGACAACATAGCTTTTTCCATCTCTAACAAATGGAGTATCAACGGAGTCTCTTGTGGTACCAACAATATCAGAAACAATGACTCTATCTTTATTTAATAAAGCGTTAACCATTGAAGATTTTCCAACATTAGGGCGTCCAATTAAACAGAAGGTAATTGAATCTTCATAATTTTCATCTTGTTTTTCAGGAATCGATTTAATGACTTTATCAAGCACATCACCGACACCAATACCGTGTGCACCCGAAATTGCCATTGGTTCACCTAAACCAAGTGAATAAAATTCACCTAAATTTGAAAGGAATTCTCCACCGTCAATTTTATTGACTGCCAAAATAACTGGTTTATTTGTTTTATAAAGCATTTTGGCAATTAATCTATCATCATTGGTCACGCCTTTTTTCCCATCACCAACATAGACAATTACATCAGCTTCTTCGATAGCAATTTGGGCTTGAATTCGAATTTGTTCTTGGAATGGTCTATTTGTAACTTCAATTCCACCAGTATCAATAATTCTAAATTCTTTACCTAACCACGATGCGGTCTCGTATAAACGATCTCTGGTTACACCAGGTTGGTCATCTATAATTGATCTACGTCTTCCAATGATACGATTAAAAATAGTCGATTTACCGACATTTGGACTTCCGATAATTGCGACTACTGGTAATGGCATATTAGGCACCTACTTTATCTTTGATAATTCTTAAAACTTCATTAGTAACTTCTTCAATATTTAATTTTGAAGTATCTAATCTAATTGAATCTTCTGCCGGTTTTAATGGAGCAAAAGCACGAGAAGAGTCAATTCTGTCACGATTTTCAACATCGGCAACAATATCTTCGTAGGAACAGGCAATACCTTTTTCCATATTTTCTTTATAACGACGTTTTGCTCTTTCTTCTACTGATGCAACCATGAAAATTTTGACATCAGCATTTGGCAAAACGTATGTTCCAATATCTCTACCATCCATAACAACAGATTGTTCACCTGCCATTGCTCTTTGTTGGTCAACGAGAGCAAGTCTAATTGCTTTATACGAAGCGATGAAACTTACGTTTCCGCTAACCAATGGTTCACGAATAACTCGAGTAACATCTTTTCCAGAACACATAACTTTTCCGTCTGGATAAAGTGTGATTTTTACTTCAGGAATAAGTGCACAAGATGCTTCTTCATTTTTAGGATCAACACCTTTATCAAGAACATAACTTGTAAAAGCACGATACATTGCTCCTGTATCGATGTAAGTATATCCAAGAATCTTGGCAACTCTCTTTGAAATTGTTGATTTTCCAGCTGCTGCTGGACCATCAATTGCAACTACAACTCTTTTCATTTAGCAAATCCTCCAAAGTACAATATTCCTGTTATTAAACAGGCAATAGCTAACACTCCTACAACAACAAGAGAAGTTATAAGATACGTTTTTCTTCTTTTTGCTTTTTCTTCAAGAGGAGAAATAAATTTCTCATCCTTTTTATCGTATATTTCGTAAGCGCCCATAACATCATCAAACGACAATTCGTTTCCGTATGTTGATGAAGCTAAAAGATTATCGCTATTTTGAAGAACGAGTTCAACTCTTTCAGATGTTTTTTGTTTAGTAGTTGTATTCTGATTTGAATACTTCATCTGTATCTCTTCGCGATAGGCTTTAAATCTTTCAACTCTAGTAACTTTTTCCATGGTGCAAACTCGATACTCCTATATTTTAATATAAGGAGTTAATTTTATTAAGAGAAAAATACGTATTTTATTTGAATATATTTCTATCGTTGTTTTATAATAAACTCAATTGGAGGAGAACTTATGCCAAAAGTAAAAGTTAATGCAGATGCCTGCGGTATGTGCGGATTATGCGTCGGTTCAAGACCAGATGTCTTCACATTTGATGATGATGGCCACGCAAAAACAATCGTCGATGAAGTTGAAGGCGATCTCGGATTCGAATGCCCATTTGGAGCTATCGAATTAGACTAATTCAATTAAAAATACCACCCTTGAAAGGTACCCCAAATCCTAGACATTAGGAAAGGGGTACCTTTTTCTATGAAAT
>CALEHV010000042.1 GCA_937876465.1 uncultured Bacillota bacterium
ATATACAAAATCGATTTCGAAAATATAACTAAAATTAGTAAAGACGAAATTTAAATACAAGAAAAGGATAGATATAATCATCCTTTTCTTCTTGTGAATTTTCTATTTTTTGCAATTCATCTCACCACTTAGCAAGCTGAAGTGGGAGTCTTCTTGCTGTTTCCAATAAAAACACTTTACGCAAATTTAAATTCTCCTAAGCTTCATCCCAATGTCTTTCGTATTTGTCATAAGGTTTATGAGCCTTCTTATACTCATAATCCAATTCCTCAATCATGTCTTGATCCGCTTTAGAAATTTCTTTCGGTTTTTTAATTGGATTTCTCTCTTTTTTGTCTTCCATAATTATATTATGCAACCCGATTAACAAAAATTAAAGTTTTCAAAAAAATAAAGTAAATTTTAAAACTCGAAATACTTATATATGAAATGAAACGTATAATGTATAATTAAATTAATATTTAAGTTAGACATATAAATGAACATTTCGGAATTCAAATTTGATCAACACAAGAAAACAATCTTAATTGTTGATATTTTTGCTAATGGCAGAGCTATAGTGGAAAGATTAAATAAAGCTGGTGTTGGTTTAATTAATTTTGAATACGAAACATTAAATTCTCTAGTTGAAAAAAGAACAAACGACTACATCTCGTCTAATGTAGATAATATCTTTGATATTAATAAACTAAAATTAAAGGTTATTAAAGATAGTTATTGTTCGTTTATTTTAAGAAATATTATTTCTTCAGACCCTTCTTTGTTGCCGTTTGTCAAACAAACATCATATTCGTTAGCAACATTCTCTGAAATATTAAGAGTCATCAACATTATTAGAAAAGTTAATGTGGTGGACAAAGCAAATGAAAAGCTTTCTTGCTTAATTAACTTAGCAAATATTTTCGAACAAAGTCTAAAAGAAACCTCTTTAGATGGTTCGAATGGAGTGTACGATAGCGTTCGTTTATTAAAAGAATTTAAGGAATACTATGTCGATAACTCAGAATATTACGTAGTAAAAGAATATTATGATAGACTTTTGCCATTAGAAAAACAGGTAGTTGATAAGTTTGTTAAGTCGCCTGATAGGCACATACAAATCGCTTCTGATGTAGAAGTTAAACCAAATACATTTACTTCATACGGCAAGTTTAATGAAGTTCAAGGTGTTTTAGATAGAATTACGAATCACGATCTAAACGATGTAACAATTTATTATTCCTCATCAATTTATGAAAATTATTTAAGAGCAGCTTTAAAAAACAGACATATTCCTTATAAATTTCAAAACGAAATATCTGCAGGTGATAACCAAATATATTGCTTGTTACAAGACATTATCTTGTGGGCAAATAACTCTTATCGTTTTTCCTTGTTTAAGAACATTTGTTCAAACCCTTTACTTAACTACAAAAAAAAGCTGAAAGACGGAACAAACGAGGACAGATTTGCTTTAAAAGAATTTGAAGAGCTTAAAAAGGCACATATTGATTATTCTTTAGAAAACTACAAAGTCTTCTGCGATAACTTAGATAATCCTGAGTATATAAACGCAATTAACGATTTGGCACATGATCCAATGGTTGTTTCAGAGTATTTCATAGATTTTATTAAAGACTTGGTTGATATATTCACTAATATGAAAACAAATCCAGGCGATTTGCTGTTCGATTTAACAAAGTTAATTAATAAATATAGAGATTTTGAACAAGATTCCAATGCAAATAAGAGTGTTATTTCATTCTTATATGATTATTCAAAAGTTCTTCCCCTTTATGGCAATGTAGATAATGAAAAAGAATTATTTGATGTCGTTATTAAAGCTGTAGGAATGTTAACTGTTGAAGAAAAAGACGACATGTACTTCTCAAAGAGAGATGATGAAGAAAAGATAGACGTTTTAACTTCGTACGTTAATGTTTGTAAATTAAGCAAATCATTCGTTTTGGGACGAAAGATAAATTATTTTATCGGAATGTCGTTCAATGAGTTTATGGTCGATTCTTTTGATTCGCCTGTCTTATCAGATGAGATTATCAACGAGCATTTAGATGACGGACATAACAACAAATACATTCTTAACAAGAATAATCAAATTCTTATGGATGAAAGTTTTAAACTTAGTTTAACAACCAAAGATAACGATTACGAAATCAATCTAGTGTCTTCCACATATGACACAGTTAATTTTGAGGAATCGTCTCCTTCAAACTTGTTTATGCAATATAGTAGACGTCCTGATAACGCTCCTAAATATGATTTTGTTTATAACGGAATAACTAAAAATGGTGCAGGACACGACTTTGAAAGGTTCTGCAATGAATTAATCTTGCTTCATCCAGAACAAGGCCTTATCAAGGACGAGATTGATATAAATGGAAATATTATAAATAAAGCTAAGTTTTCTCCTCACTTAAATATCCAACATTATCGCAACGGAACTAAAGAAATAGTGAAGTATGTAAAATCATATTTAAGTCCGACTAGAATTCAAAATGCATTCAAATGTCCTTATTCATTTGTTTATGCTTTATCTAATGTTTACTTTGAAGATGAATCTGATGGAGAAAAAGATTTATCTACTTGGCTACAAGCAAATGATTTAGGAACGTTCTATCATTCTATATTTGAAGAATATGCAAATAAATACCTTATAGGTAAAGATAGTTATGAATCAGATCATACATTATTTGAAAGCATTTTTGATAAACATGCAGCAATTTATTTGAAGGTGTTTGGAAAACAAAATCAATTTGAAGCGACAAGGGAAGTTCTTTTAGAAAATACCATTAATGTTTTAGATGAAACGATATCCGATTTAGATAATTCAGGCTTTAAAGTGATGGCTAATGAACTTAATTGCACATCTAAGCCTTTAACAATCGCTGTAGAAGATAACAAAGAAGTAGAGTTTGTTCTACACGGTAAATTAGATCGTGTTGATGTTTTAAAAGACGAAGATGGAGAGACATATCGAATCATCGATTATAAGAGCTGTTCAAAGGCTTCTATTGAACAGAAAGTTAAGTCCAATACTTATTTACAACACTTGATATATCCATATTTGCTTCAAGCTTATTTGGGTAAAGAGTTAAAAAATAATGTTAAGTTTTCGTATGTATCAATCGCTGATAATGGTGTTACCGTTGATTTTGAAGTTGATACCTCAAATTATGAAAGTTTATTGGATATTGCAAAGAAATTATTTGATATAGGTTCTACTTTGGACAAAGAGCAGAAGGTTTATTCTTCTGATGAACCATGTAAATACTGCAAATTAAATGATATTTGTTTTTTACATTTAAAAGGTAAGAAGCCGGAAAAGAAAGAGAAAGGCAAAAAAGATGAGTGATAAATTTGATGAAGAATTAAAGTATCGTCAAATTATTGGTGGAAAATTCACTAATCGTTTTATTGTAGCTGGTGCAGGTGCTGGCAAAACTAAAACGATTGTTGATTCCATTATTTTCTCTTTGACTACGGATGTTAAAGAAGATAGAGTTTTGCCTTCTGAAGTTGTTGCTATTACTTTTACAAATAAAGCAGCTGCCGAATTGCGTACAAGAATTTTCGCTAAACTCAACGAATTCGTAGATAAAGAAAAAGATCCAGAAAAGTTAAAAGAATTGGTGGTAATAAGAGATAATCTTTCGACCATGCATATTTCAACAATTCACTCATTTTGTTTAAGATTGCTCAAAGAGCAAGCCTTCCTTGCAGACTTACCAATCGATATGCAAATAGTCATGGACAATGACTTAAACGTTAGATACAAGGATTTCTATGATGATTGGTGTATCGATAACCCAGATAAGTATTATGATGGAGCAGCAAGAATAGGCTTTTTATACTGCTACGATGAAATGCTATTTAATATGTTCAAAGAAACAGCAGAGCTTAGTGAGGATTTAGTCTTTGCTACAACTGGTGATGAAAAGCAGTATAAAGATAGAACAGTCAAATATTATTGCGATAAATATAATGAACTAGTTACTTATTTCTTTAACGCTTACGTTAGAACTGTAAACGAGACATTTAATACGAACTATAAAGACTTCAGCGAAGTTCTCAACTTTGCTGACGACAATTTTAATCCTTTAATTGCTGATAAAGTTAAATACTTATATACATTTGTTAAATGCACAAACCCAAATAAATTTGATGGATGTAAAAAGGCATTCAATGAATTTTTTGATGTAAAAAACGGAAAAATCAGACCTGCCATACATGGCTCCAAGAAGACAATAAGATACAATGGATACGCCTTAGGTAACGAAGAGAAAAAAGAGTTTGATTTAAATGTAATTTCTAATTGGGCAAAACTTAGCGATTATGTTGCCTTATTAGAGGATTATGAATTGTTCGTAAATTATTGTATTTATAATGTTGCGCAACAACTTAGAGAATCATATATTGCTTATAGCAATTCTAAAGAATCTTCCAGTAAAATTACTCAAGATAAGATTCTTGAACAAGCATCGAATTTAATTAACAAAAATCCTGAAGCTAAGAAATATTTTATAAATAAATTTAAGCACATTTACGTTGACGAATTCCAAGATACTGATAAAGTCCAAAAAGACTTAATCTTTGGACTATTTACTGACGAAAAGACAGGAAAATTATTTGATAACTGTTTATTTATGGTTGGTGATCCAAAGCAATCAATATATTCCTTTAGAGGAGGAGATCTCAAAGTTTATAACGAAGCTAGAGAAACTTTAACTTCTCAAGGAACAAAACCAGATATCTTTGAAATTAATTTTAGAAGTAACAAAGCACTTATTGATGAAGTTAACAGAACTTTTGAAGACAAGTTTAAAGATCCAAACTTTAATCCTTCATTCGAAGTTAACTACGACAAAATGTCGCACAATAAAAATGCTGATGAAGTTAAAGGAATAACAGGAAACGAAAAGATATTAAAAGGTTTCTATTCAATATCCCCTCAATTTATTGAAACCGAAGTTTCTTCTAGTGCTAAAGATAATTTTGCAATGCTTGCTGAAGTCATTGACTTCATTAAAAAGAATTATAAGATTGAGCGTTTAATAAAGGGCGATAAACCATGTAGAATTATTGATTCAATTAAAGACAGCGATTTCTTAGTTTTAACAAAAGCTAAAACAAGAATAAATGAATATGCTAGAGAGCTCAAAAAACATGGCATTCCTGTAACAATGTCAGGCTTACTAGATTTTGCCAACGAAAAAGCCTATTCGCGCTTAAAAGCTTTAATTAACTTTATTGCTAGCCCAAATGATCAAGTTGCTCAATATGGCGCACTTGAAGTTTTAAATAATAAATATGCTGTTAACGGATTTGAAGAGCAATTAAAAGCGGCAGATATCTTAAATTCATTATATGAAGTCACAAAAGATATGAATTCGATAGAGGTTCTTGAATATTTATGTGAACATCCTGAATATGTTTTAGATGCGCATCAGGAAAACTATGAAATGGTCAATTATCAATCACGTTTACATCAATTACTTGAAACTGTTTTAGAGCAACAATTAACAAGTAAAGTTGGTCTTGCTGATTTATTAGATAATTACATAAATGTCAGCGAACAAGAAAGAGAACTTGTTATTGATGAAGCGGAGAATCCAGTTAGATTTATGAACTTCCATAAGTCCAAAGGACTTGAAGGTAAAATTGTTATCATTGAAGACCGCAGAGATAATAGTGTTGGAGAAGACGAAGTGACATCTTACAAAGAAACTATTGATAGTAATCCAGTCCTTTATCCTTTGTCGCATGCTGGAGATTATAGTCGAATTAAATATCGTTCGTTCAAATCTGGAAGTGAACAATACGAAAAAGAGTGCAAACGTCAAGTTGAAGAAAAACTTAGATTGGAATACGTTGCTTTAACAAGAGCAGAAGAAGCTGTGGTTTTTATGCCTTGTATATCAGTCAATACTTCATTTAATAATTATTCAGATTTAAATGAACGTGTTAAACCTTTAGGTTTCGTTCCTTCAGAATCAAAAGAATCGAAGCCTTCTAAAGAAAACGAAATTAAAGATTTTAGAACTGATGAAAAGAAATTTGAAGGATATTCTACTAGAACAAATGCGGTTGTTAATCCTTCGTTGATTGAAGGCGAATCCGATAATGAAATTATTGATAACCAATATTTATTAACTCGTGTTGATAACAGATTTGGCAATATCATGCATAGAGTTTTTGAATTAAATATCATTTCAAGATGGAACAAAGTTCCATGCCAAAACAAATTTATTATTAATAAAGCAATTTATGAGTATTTTGATGACGCTAGATTTATAAATCTAAAAGATTTGTCTTCTGATTTAAATAAGTTGCTTGATGAATTCAACAAAGACCCATTTATTCTTGATTGTTTAAATAATGCAGTGAACGTTTATACCGAATTACCATTTACTGTTAATGCATTTAAGAATGAAATAGTTGGCTCTAATTTAATTAAGCAACTTAACGAGAAGTTTAAAGGTATTGATTCCTTCTCTTTTAATGGACGTATCGATTTACTATTCGAACTCAAAAACGGTAAATATGTAATTATCGACTACAAGTCAGACAAGTTACGTAAAAATATGGAAGATCATTTGCAAAAGAAATATTCTTCTCAACAAGAGCTTTATATGTTTGCTCTTTCAAAAATTAAAGGTTGTAAGATAGATGACATATCTTATAAGCTTTATTATATAAATAAAAGTGCATTAGATAAATAATGTGTGTAATATATAATTAGCGAGGTAATTTATGGATATTTTAATTATTGTTTTACTTAGTTTAGTTCTTGTCTTAGGCATAGTTCTTTTAATCGTTTTGCTTAAGAAGAAGAACACAGTTACTGGCCCAATTGAAACCGATAATAAGGATTTATGGGAACTTTCAAAGCAAATTCAAGATATCAAAAAAGACATTAATAATGACATTAAGCTCGTTATTAAGGATGAAGTTATTGCTCTTTCAAACCAAAACAGTAAAGCTAATGAACAAAATAATGAAAAATTAGAAAGATTCCAAAACAATATTTCAAAATCAATTAATGAACGTTTCGATGCTTTAAACAAACAAATGGATACAAAATTGAACGAAATGAATAAGAAGGTCGATGATAAACTTCAAGAAGGTTTTAAAGGCACAACCGAAACGATTGCTCAAGTCAGAGAAAGACTCCAAGCAATTGATGATGCTCAAAAGAATCTTGAGGGTTTATCTAAGGATGTTGTTTCTTTGAAACAAGTTCTTGAAGGAAACCAAACTCGCGGACAGTATGGCGAATATCAATTAGAAATGGTTCTTCATAATGTTTTTGGAGATACAGAAGGATGCTATGAGCTTCAACACACCATGAAAAAAGTTAAAGATGGTGATGATGTTAGGGCTGACGCAGCCGTTTTTATGCCTGCTCCAAACAATATGATTTGTATCGACTCAAAATTCCCATTTGCTACTTATGAAAAATTGTTTGATGCAAAAGATGAAGAAAAAGAAGAACTTTTAAAACAATTTAAAGCCGATGTTAAAAAACATATTACTGCAATTAAAGAGAAATATATTGTTGAAGGAAAAACCGCTCCTGAAGCAATGATGTTTATTCCAAACGATGGCGTGTTCGCATTTATTCATCATAATTGCCAAGATGTGGTGGAATACGCAAGAGAAAAACGCGTTATTATTGCTTCTCCTAGTACCCTTCCTCCAATGCTTGTAACCATTAATATGGTTAAGATAGAAACAAAACGTGCAGAAAATGCTAGAGAAATTTCTCTCATCATTCAAAAATTATCTAAAGACTTTGAAATGTTTGATCGTGAATGGGGAGCATTCTCTAAATCACTTGAAAATGTAACTAAAAAACGTGAAGACTTTGACAAGAGAGTTACAAGACTTACAGGTAAATTTAGTTCAATTAAAACGAGTGATATAGCACCTGAAGAGATTGAGGAAGAAGATAAACCTCAAATTGAAGATATAGAATTTTAAAAATGAAAGCTGGCCTTGAATGACCAGCTTTGTTTTTTTACAATGTTGGAAGAGTGTATTCGTAATACGAATATCTTTTCTTTAATTCCTCGTTTTCTTCAACAGATTTGATTCCAACTAATTTCATAACTGCTAATTGAACTCTGTCTCTCAAATCAATAATTTGATCATGTTTATTCAATTGAGGATTTGGATAAAGAGGTTCACCTATTGCAATACAAGTTTTTGGCTGTTTTGAGAATAATGCGGATATTCCGGTACGCTTTCTGAATGATGAGCCTAACGGAAGGATAGGCTTTCCTTCTTCTACAGCAAGTTTGAATGTGCCGTCTTTAAATTCTCTAATTGGTACATAGAAAGGCCAGCAAGCAGCCTCAGGAAATATGTGTAACCATTTCTTCTCTCTTAAAACATTTCTCATAGCTTCCATTGAATAATAAATGCCGCGCATAGAATCTCTTGGAAGAGGTATGCCCCCAGCAACCCTGAATGCACTTCCGGAAGTAGATTCAGCGCCTTCTTTCCAAATAGGAAATTCGTTCCACTTTGGATAAAGCGCATGCATGATAGAAATGCTATCCAAATCATACGTATGATTGCAAACAGTTATAAATCCATTTTTTAACTCTTTCTTATGCTTTCTATAGTTAGATTTGCCTTTAATAATAAGCCCATACATAACTGGTTCAACAAATCCTGCAAACCAGGAAAGAACAAACACTCTAACTAAAAATCTCCATATTTTTCTCAGGCCTTTGTTATATCTCCAATCAAAATCTTTATCGTAAACGAAATCGTACTTCTTTTTTGAGGCATGTATGTGCCCATCTTCAACATTAGGATATTCTTTTCTAACTTCAGAGAAATATGGGGTTGGTTGATAATTTCTTGTAGCAAACTTAAAGCAAATATTGATAAGTATTCCTATTAAAATTATTCCGCCGATAACAATTAATACAATTAACCAAGGTTCTAGCATACGAAAATATTATATTTTGTTATCGATACCTAAGACAAATATTAAATAATATTTTTCGCTAGTTTGACTCAGAATGAAAAGTTAATTTATAATTAAACCGTGGTTAAATTTTATAGTTTAAATATCAATAATTTAAATAAATATACTACTCAAAACCTTGAGAATGTTTTCCCGCTTCGCTATAAAAAAGCTATGTCGTATAAAAATATAAAAGACAGAAAACTTTGTCTTGGTGCAGGAATTCTTTTGCATTGCGTTATTGGTTTGAAAGAGAGTGATATTAAAGTTAACGAATATGGAAAACCATATTCTGATAAATTAAATTTCTCTATTTCTCATACAGAAGACACAGTGGCCATCTTAACTTCTGATTCTTTTGATGTAGGAATTGATATAGAAAGCCCAGATAGAGATGCTTCTAAAATTGAAACTTTATTTCACCAAAGCGAATTAGAAGCTGTAAAAAATAAAAAATTAACTTGTATTGAAGTTTGGACTCGAAAAGAAGCTTTACTTAAATATTTGGGAATTGGTTTAACTACAAAACTTTCAGATTTCGACACATCAAAGGATGTTTTAGACATTAAAAACGAAGAAATGAGAATTTATACATATTCAACAAAAACTCTTGTTATTTCATGTGTTACCAATAGTAAAGACATATTCGATCAAAACTTATTAAAATCAAAATAATTATTGCTTATAAGAATCGATAGAGTAATATATTATGCGGTAAAAGGAGGAATATTATGAAATTTGCAGATAAAATTGTTGAAATATTGAATAAAGATTTAATTTTCAAAATCTTATTCTCAGTTTTTGCAGGTTTAATTACATTTTTAGCAGCTTACAATCTCGGAGATGGATGGTCTACATTCTATTTCGTTTCTGTTTTAGCATTTTATGGTTTTGCATGCTTTACACTTTGGAGTGGGCTTTGCGGAGGAAGAAAAACAGCTAATATTTTAATATTAATTGCTGTTATTGCCGAATTAAGTTCATTTTATTTCAGTGGCGCATACATGTATTTTTCAAGTGCAGATGATACATGGGCAATTAATATTTGTTCTGTTTTGAACTTCATTTCTGCTTTATGTGGCATCTGTATGGCTGGAATGTTCATTGCCTCAATTATCTTTAAGAAACCTATCTTTAAGATGATTGGTGTATTTGGCGGTGCTGGTTATGCTGGTACAAAACTTATAAATTTCATCTTTGTTTTCATTAGAGTTTGCGGTGCTGGTAATGGTGGAAATAATCTCTATTGGACAAGCATCATTGAAGTCTTGATTCAAATTACTGCAGCTGCTCTTGTCGTCGCAGTAATGACAAATATTGAAAAGATGGTTGAAATTAAAGAAAACTAAAACATATAAAAAAATATTAAGTTCCGTTGATTCGGAACTTTTTATTTTATCAATTGTGATAAATTATATATGTATGAATAGATTTGATTACTATTGTTCAATTATTAAAGAAATGTCTCAAAAGCCTCATCCTGTGTATAGCGATGAGTTAATTAGAGTAAGAGATTTCTTATTTAATGAACTTAAAAATATTGGTTACCAAGTCAGATTTGATGACGTTTCATTACCAGATGGATTAGGACAAAACATTGTTGCTGTAAAACCTTCTAATGGATATAAAAAAGTTGTTGTTTTAGGAGCACATTACGATTCAGTTCCTTCCGCTCCAGGAGCAAAAGATAATGCTTCTGGTGTTGCAGCAATGCTTTGCATTGCAAAGGATTTATTCAATCAAAATATTCCTCAAAATATTGAATTAAGAATCGTTTTATTTACTGCCGAAGAAATTGGCACATATGGTTCAAAAGCCTATGCTAAAAAGTTACACGAAAATAACGAATGTGCATATGCAATCATTTCCGATGTTTTTGCTCCTGATAAAGACATACCTTGTGCTTTAGTTTGCCAAACTCCAGGTGAAGGCGAATCACTTATCGTAAATTCATTTAATGATGCTTTAGCACAAAAGAACTTAAAAGATGACGAAACAAGAGAATCAAGATTTTGGTCGCATAGAGTATATGGACATAGCGATCACGAATCATTTATGCATGAAGGATATCAATCTGCGAATATTACGATTCGTGGTAATAGAGCTAACAATGCTAAATTGTTTAATGGCTATCATTCAGAACAAGATTTGTTTAAAAAAGAATTGTTTGATGAGACAATTATTCTTGAATCATTAGAAATATTATTTCTAACTGTATGTAATTTAATGAACAAAATAGGAGAATAATATGGATTGGTTAGTTAATATGCCTGATTTCCCTTTGATTCTGCTCTACTTAGTCGCAGCAGCTTTAGTTGTTTTCATTTCAATCAAATTAGGTGACTTTTTAGATATTATTGATAAGAAATCCAATATTTCTGGTGCTTTCTTAGGCGGTATTTTGTTGGCTGCAGTAACCTCACTTCCAGAATTGTTTTCTTCGTTAACTGCAACAGTGTTTGTTAAAAACAACTCTTACGTTTTGGGTAATGTTTTAGGTAGTAATTTATTTAATTTAGTTATTTTTGCAGTTATATTCATTTTATTTTTCAAAAGAATGGTGGAATCAAAAACTCCAAAATCATTCTTAATTACAATGCTTTTCTTAGGAATCTTATATGTTTTAACTTCCATAGCAGGATTTGTTTTTGAACCATTAAAATGGTTATTTGGCTACTTCAATCCTATTTCAATTGCAATTTTTGTTGTTTATTGTTTATCAGTTTGGAAAACTCCAAAAGTCGAAGAGGGCGATGACTCAGAAGTAAATTCTAAAATTACTTTAAAGCAAGCCGTCATCTTATTCATTATTTGCGCTATAGTCTTGGTCGCTGCAAGTATTTGCATCACTTATTTGACGGATGCAATTAGCGTTAAGTACCATTTAGGAGCAAGTTTCGGTGGTGCACTTTTCCTTGGAGTAGCAACTTCATTACCAGAATTAACTGCAACAATTACATTGTGTAAGAAAAGAAACTTTGTTGCCGCTTACGGAAACATTTTAGGAAGCTGTCTATTCAATTTCTTAATTTTAACAATTGGTGATGCATTGTCGTTTAATTGCACAGATCACGTTTATAAGCTTGATCAATCTGCATTTTTAATGCTTATTTTCACTGCAGTTGCATTAATCACAGTTGTCGTTTCATTTATACTAATGATCAAAGGAATAAATAGCTCTTCTATAGGTGCAAGAATACTATATATAGTATTTGGCGTAATTCTTCTTGGATCATATATTGGATTCTGTGTGCTGTCAAACATCAATTTAGGTCTTGATTTTGCGCCGTATATTATAGCTTAAAAATAAAACTTGCATCGTTTGGTGCAAGTTTATTTTTTGTTAAGTTCAGGCATATCGATTACCTCAATTCCTTTAGCTTCGAATATTTCGACCTCAGGATATTTAGCAGCAATCTCATCGTATTTAGCTTTTGTGATTTTCTTTTTTAAGTTTTTCCATCCAGAATCTCTATATTGAGTAAGACACCATTCAACAAATTCTGATGTAGCTTTGTTCATGAAATAGTGGTCTCTTCTTTTTAAGAAATATTCAAGAGTGACAGCTGAATTGAAAGATTTTTTATTGTATGTTTTTGATGCGCTTAGCATGTCACATACATACTCAACCGCGTATTTCCAAGGCATTCTTTTTGCAAGAATGTGACCTCCATAAAAATCGGTCCAATATTCCCAATGGTGAGGATTACGTTTTGTGTGGTGTTGACAAATACTACTAAAATAGTTTCCGTTTAAACGTTGTTGATAAACAGGGGAACTAGTTCCAACGTAGTTGATGCTTGAATTGTGAAATTCTGTCCATCCATATTTAGACATATCATGTTTTAAAGCGTGCCAAAATATTCCCATATGCGAAGCGTTTTTAATAACTCCGTTACGGTGTTTAGTAATTAAAACAAAGTGTTTAAATGGATGTCCCATATGTTTTTATATTATTCTTATTTACCTTGAAGTCCAATAAGGACTTTATCTTTTATTTCTTTACCAAGTAATTTTTCAACTATAGCAAGTCCAAAAGGTATTGAATACATCATGGCTCTAGCAGTAATAAAACGATCGTCAATTTCGATTTCGTTTCCAGTGTAAATTGCACCAAATGTTCCGTAATTGCAGCCTTTAAAGCAAGTAAATTTACGACCTTTCAATAAACCTAGAGACTCTAAAATTGAAGGAGCAGCGCAAATAGCGCAAATCAATTTTTTGGAAGAATCGAAATGTTCAATTATATTTTTTACTTCTAGAGAAGATTTGAGATTTTGTGTTCCTAAGCCTCCGCCAGGAAGTATTAAAAAATCGAAATCATTGATATCAATATCAAAAATTGTAGTATCGGTTTTTAAAAGTATATTATGAGATGTTTTTACAACATCTTCTTTTAAAATTGAAGCGGTGGTTATTTCAAGTCCAGCTCGTATCAAAACATCACGAGTTGATAAACCTTCTGTATCTTCAAAACCGTTCGCTAAAAGCATTAAACCTTTCATTATTTCTTTCCTCTTAAAGTTCTATTGTGTCGCCTACATGAATAAGCGATATTTTGTTTCCTAATTTTTGTTTTATTTGTTCAAAAACTTTTTCTCCTGTGCAGTGGCAGGTATAGAATTTTGCATTTCTTTTATCTAGTTCATCTGCAAGTTCATTAATATAGTTGTCAGACGCTACTCTACCTGTTGATGGTTGGATTGTGTGGAAACCTCCAATTACAACATCAACATGTTCTCCCATAGCCTCAATTGTTTCTAAAATATTAACAACTCCACGGTGAGCGCAACCAATAAATAAAACGTTAACTTTATTTTTGATAAAAAGACTTTGTTCATGCATGAAATCATCTTTTTGGAACCCTTCATGATGTTCTTTGTAGAGATTTGAGTTTGTTCTCGGAATTAACTTGTCTCCTTGAGCAATGAAAACAACGATATTTTCTTCTTTATAAACATCGTAATTTAGCTGAACTTGAAAGTGATTTTTTAAATATGAATCAAGGCTGTTATATTTAAGAATATCGTTTCTAATCGAATAATGAGGTTCAAAAGCTTTGCTTTGCAAAATAACCTTTGCGTGGTTATTGATTTTTAGAAAATCTGCTAATGCTCCTCCATGGTCGTTGTGGCCATGAGAAATTACGACTAAATCAACAGAATTTAAATCTTTTTTAAGAGTCTCTGCATTTTTAATTAATGTTTGATCAGGACCTAAGTCAAAAAGAATGTTTCTGTTTTCAAGTTCCACAAAAAAAGACAAACCGTGTTCTGCTATTAAACAAGAATTCTCGTTTTTCGTGTCTTCTACAAGACATGTTATTTTCATATCTAAACTATAGCACAATATTATTCAAAGAATAAAAATTACTTTGATTTAAATGAATTAATATAGTCTTGTAATTCTTTTCTTTTTGCTTCGATTTCCGTCTCACTTCTTAACGATTTTCCAAGTTCGTATAATGGTTCTTTAGTGTAATCTTTTACTTCGTAAAAACTGATTAATTGTTTAATTTTTCCTTCATTAATCGGTTCCTCGTTTATACCAAGTTTCGAAATTGATAAAACAAGCTCTAATTCAAGTTTTCTTAGACAATCCCAATAACTTTTTCGATAGCATTCTTCAATCTCATTTATCCAAAGACTGCGAATTCTTCCTTGGAAAATTTCTGGGTGGAGTTCTGAACAACTTAAAGAAATTAATCTAAGCATTATTTCATCACATGCATCCAATACGTTTTTGCTAGGAAGAACATAATTCTTTGATCTTTCTACAAGACTCTCGATTTCTGAACAGCAATTTGACGCAAGCATTTTGTCATCATTAGAGCTGTTTTCTTTTTCAACTTTTTCTAATTCTAATCTTGCTATTTCCTTAAGTTCATTACCGAAATACTTATAGTATAAGTACTCGTTTTGTTCCATATAGCGTTCCGCCTTATAGTTTTCTAAAATTAGTAATTCAAGATTTTCTAACAAATGTTCCATAAACTTAAGTCAATTATTTAATACAAAAATGGATAATTCAACAAAATCGTATAAATTTGAGACAATAGGCATATAATACACTACGTAGGAATGACATTATGAAAAATTTAATATTTGCAATTATTGAAAAACACACAATCAGTGAAGAGGTCTTAGAATCTTTGTCAAAAGCTGGATACAATGGAACAGTAGTTCCATCAACAAGTTTGAAGCATGCAATTTTAGATCATGGAGAAGCTCCAATGTTTTTCAATTTGTCACATTTAGATGAACAATCATTTGAAAATAATACGACATTATTCATTGTTGTTGACGAAGAAAAAACTGAGAATGTTTTGAACATTATCAGAGAACACACAAAAAACTTTACTTTAAGTCATGGTGGAATGTTTGTAACCCCATTAACAAGTTTTGAAGGCTCATTTTAAATGATTCAAGAAATAGCAATGGCAGTTTTATGGGTTGGTATTGCTTTAGCAATTGGTCTTTTAATGACCAAATTAATGAAGAAAATACACTTCCCAAACGTTACCGGATTTTTAATTGCGGGTATTTTGCTTGGCCCTTGGGTACTAGGTTTGATTGACCAAACTACATTTAATGGAATTGTAGAAAGAGTATCTTGGATTAGCGAAATTGCTCTTGGATTTATTGCCTTTTCAATTGGTGGTTCGTTTAAAGTTTCCGCTTTAAAGAAAGTTGGCAAAAAAGCCACAATTATTTCAGTATTAGAAGCGTTAGGTGGTGCAGTTGTTGTTATCGCTGGATTACTTCTAGGTTATTTCCTTGGTTTAAAAGACTTTGGATTAACTATTCCAATGATTTTGATATTAGGTGCAATCGCTTGTGCGACCGCTCCTGCAGCTACTTTATTGGTCATAAACCAATATAAAGCTCATGGACCAGTTACAGAAACCCTCATTCCAGTTGTAGCATTTGATGATGTGGTTGCGTTAATTTCTTTTTCTGTTTTATTTGCAGTGGCTAAATCAATGCAAATTGGTGGAGACTTTAATGCAGTGGAAGCTATATTGATTCCATGTTTGCAAATCGTTATTTCTTTAGTTCTCGGAGCTATTCTAGGCTTTATTATTTCCTTTGCTACAAGATGGTTTAGATCGAGAACAAACAGATTGATACTTTGCATCCTCGCAGTTTTAATTGGTGTCGCTTTATCTCAACTTGATTTCGGAAATTTGTGGAATTTAGGTGTTTCGTTTAAACTCTCAAGCCTTTTGTGCGTAATGGCAATTGGTGGAATTTATGTTAATTTTGCTAAAGGAATTAGCGTAACTGGTGAATTCTTAGATAAATTTACTGCTCCAATATTTATGCTTTTCTTTATTATTTCAGGAGCAAAATTAAACTTCTCGATATTCAGTTCAAGCCCAATTGTGTTTGCATTTGCTGGAATCTACATTGTTGCTAGAGTTGTTGGAAAATGGAGTGGTGCAGCTTTAGGTGGTAAAGTCACTAAAGCAGAACCTGTTGTTCAAAAATATCTTGGATTTACTTTAGTTCCTCAAGCTGGTGTTGCTTTAGGTTTAGCAACTAGTGCGTCAACTTATTCTGAAACAGAAGGTCCTTTAATCTTAACCATTATCATTTTATGTACGATTATTTATGAATTAACTGGACCATTAATTACAAAATGGGCACTTACAAGTGCAGGCGAAATTGAAAAGAAAGCATCCTAATAAGGATGCTATTTTCAATCTTCAAATAGAATTCTACCTAGTCGTATGTGTGTTGTGTCATTTTTAATTGCAACAGTGTAATCGTCTGACATTCCCATAGATAGATAAGGAATTTTAATGTTTAATTTTTGTTCAATTTCGTTTCTTACTTTTACAAGTTTTGCAAATTGATCATTTAGAGATTTTTCGTCTGAATATTTAATCGACATCATCATGAATCCGACAAGATTAATGTTTTTAAATTTCAAGACTTCTTTAACAAAGTTTTCTAAGTCAGGAACTTTAACTCCGTTTTTGCTTTCTTCTCCATTAATTGATACTTCAATAAAACAGTTAAGCGGTGAAGTACGTTTTTCATCAATGATTTTTGCAAGTTTTAAGGAGTCTAACGAATGCAAGTAATCAATTTTATTGATTATATCTTCTGCTTTGTTACGTTGTAAATGACCTATAAAGTGCCATGTAATTATCTCATCTTTTAGGTAAACATATTTGTCTAAAAATGCTTCAGTTCGATTCTCCCCAAAATTGTTGATTCCATTAGACAAAAGATCTTTCATTACAGGAACATCAACATATTTTGTTGCCGCAACTAGAGTAACGTTTTTTGGCAAAGTATTTATAAATTCTTTAATATCTTTTCTTATTTTCATATTATTTTTTTAATTTGTTACGTATAGCTTTTAAAGTTTCGTTTGAAATAATGTGTTCGATTTTACAGCAATCTTCTTCTGCAGTTGATTCGCTAACGCCTAATTCTTTCATTAAATATTCTTTTAAAGTTAAATGAACTCCGTAAACGGATTTCCCAATTTCTGTACCTTTTGAAGTTAATTTAATTTTTCCATATGGATCTTTTTCAATATAACCTTTTTGGAGCAATTCGTCTGTTGCTTTTGCAACAGCAGGTTTAGAAACTTTTAATAAATTTGCAACGTCAACAGATTTAATAGAATCGTTTCCGTTTTTAATTTCTAATAAGTAAATAGCCTCTAAATAATCTTCAACAGCTTTTGTTAAATGAGAATCGTTTTTCATAAGTTAAATATACCATGATTAACTAATTTTTCAATTATAAAAAGTTAACCATACTAAACTTCGATATTGACTTTAGGTATGCGCTAACGTAATATATGAACGTAAAGTTAACCATAGTAAACTTATGAAAAAAGAAAAACGTAAAGACTTATCAATCGGCCAAGAAGGACATCTATCTGACTTAAAACGTGGTCAAAGATGTGTAGTTTTGGACTTCCACAACGATAATGCCGCTCTTAGACGTCACCTTTTAGATATGGGTATTACAAAAGGTGTAGTTATTGAAATTAAGAAAATTGCCCCTCTTGGAGATCCTGTTGATATCAAGTTACGTGGTTACGAATTATGCATTAGAAAGAAAGATATGTACTCGATTGATGTGAGGGTGGTTGAATGAAAGTAGCTTTAGTAGGTAATCAAAATTCTGGTAAAACTTCTTTATTTAATTCTCTTACTGGTTCCAATCAATTGATTGGAAATTGGCCTGGAGTCACAATCGAAAGAAAAGAAGGTATTTTAAAAACAACTAAAGATATTTCGGTTGTTGATTTGCCTGGTATTTATTCTCTTTCTCCATATACATCTGAAGAAGAAGTTTCACGTCAATTCGTTTTAAACGAAAAACCTGAATTAATAATTAATATATTGGATTCTACATCATTAGAAAGAAGCTTATATTTAACAACTCAATTAATAGAACTCGATTGTGACCTTATTTTAGTTTTAAATATGATGGATATTTTGGAGAAAAAAGGTATCAAAATTGATGTTCAAAAATTGTCTGATTTATTAGGTGTAACAATCATTCCTGTATCCGCAAAAACTGGAGAAGGAATGAGCACATTAATTGATACTATTGCCAAAGGCAATTATTTAAGAAAAAAAGAAATTAAAATATATCCAAATGATATCGAACAAGTTATAACTCATTTTGGCAAAGAATTCGACAATAATAACAAGCGATTTGCTGCAGTTAAAATGCTTGAACTTGATCGTGGATATCGTAATTTTGTTAGCGACGAACACAAAGAAATGATTCGCGATTTAGAAAATAAATACGATATGGATTCCGAGCAACTTATCGCTTCTAAAAGATACGATTATATCGAATCGTTAAAGTCTCAATGTATTACAGTTGAGCAACAAAAAGAATCTATAACTGATAAATTGGATAAAGTATTTTTGAATAAATGGGCTGCAATACCTATCTTCATTTTGATTATGGGAATTGTCTATCTTTTATCGATAGGTATTGTAGGCGGATTAACCTCTCCTTTAATTAGCATTTTATTTAATGGAGCTACAGCTTCAGAACCTACAAAATTTAACATCATTTTTTATTCATTTGAGTCTGCGATTAACTTCAAAGGTTTAGGTCCTTTCCTTGCAGAGAGCATTATAAATGCTGGCGGGCATGCTTGGGCCGCATCATTAGTTAATAACGGCATCATTTCTGGAGTCTCATCAATTTTAAATTTCGTTCCTCAAATCGTGGTTATGTTTCTTTGCTTATCTTTGCTTGAAACAACAGGTTATATGTCACGAATTGCGTTCTTTTTAGATCGTGTTTTCCATAAATTCGGTTTAAGTGGAAAATCATTAATTCCGTTCATTGTTGGTACCGGTTGTAGTGTTCCGGGAATCATGACTGCACGTATTGTTGATGACGAAAAAGAAAAAGATTCAACAATAGTATTAACCCCATTTATTCCTTGTTCAGCAAAACTTCCATTGATTGCATTATTTGCAGGTTTTTTCTTTGGGAATATCGCTTGGTTAATAACTCTTTCGTTCTATATTTTCGCAATATTTATCATTTTCACCTTTGGTGCTATATTCAAAAAGTTCTTATTTAAAGGAGAACACGGAACATTTTTAACTGAATTACCTGAATACAAAACCCCTTCTTTTAAATATGTTATGAGAGATGTTTGGGATAGAACTTGGTCTTTTATAAAAAGAGCAGGAACTGTAATTCTTTTATGTTCAATTATTATTTGGGTTTCGACTTCATTTACATGGACATTCAACTGTGTTGATGGAACAACCTACACGATTGAACAAAGTATGTTAGCTGGAATTGGAAACGCACTTGCTTGGGCATTTTATCCTATGCTTGGCGGCAACTGGTCTTGGGGCGCTGCAGTTAGCGCAATTCAAGGTTTGATTGCTAAAGAACAAGTAGTTTCTTCAATGACTGTTATTGCTAAAGTTGGGGGTGCTTCAGATGTTTTTGCAGAAGGATCTCACTTTGCATTCTTCAATGGATGGAGTGCATACGCATTCTTAACTTTCAATTTATTTACAATGCCATGTATTGGAGCTTTAGGCGCAATGAGAAAAGAATTAAATTCTTTTAAGAAGTTTATTGGCACTATGGGATTTGAAATTGTGTTAGGTTGGACCTTGGCAACGATAATTGGTTCAATTGGATGGGTGGTGACTGCATTATCATGAGTTTAATAGATATCATTGTTTTGCTTGCTGTTATTCTCGTTGTTTTTGCAATCATATTTTTTAATTATATTTTTCCAAAAATTAAAGGAGAAAAATCCGCTTGTGCGTCTTGCCCAACTGTAAAAAGAGCAAAAAGACTAGTAAAAGATTACAAGAAAAGTAAAAAAGAGTAATTAACTTAGTCTTTTATTTTTTAATTATATTTTATATAATTTAGACTATGGACGATATTAAGTCTTTATTTGATAAAAAAGAATATAAGGTAGTTGCAGACTTATTGAAGAGTTCAAAAGAGCCTTCAGAAGTTTTAATGCGAATTACTTGTTTAACTATTTTAAACGAAGATAAAGAAGCTATAAAAGTTATCAATACTTTCCAAAAAGAATTAGAAAAAGTTTATCCTCAAAAACTTATGACAATTCATTTTGAATTGCTTCTCAAAAATAAGATGTTTAAAGAAGCAAACGAAGCAGTTGCTCACTATAACGAATTGCCATATATTTCTCAGCAAGTTGAAGAAATGTTAAGAGATATGCCTCAACGCATTATCGATGAACAAGTAGGTCATAACGTTCAAGAAATCGATATTGATGATGCTTCAAATATTCTAAAAAACGAAAAGGACAATGCAAAATTAGCCCAAGTTTTGTTTAATTTAAATGCATATAAATTTGAATGGATTAGCGAGGATGTGGTTGATTTTTTAACTAGAAAAGACGTTAATCCAAATTTCAGAGTTTACGCTTTAATCTATCTCGTCGATCACGCTTTTAAGCATGATGTTAACTATTTAGGGCGTGATGGTTTAATGGTCGTAAATCCTTCAAAAATTAAACCTCCATTTACTTCAAAAACCTTCTATGAAGCAACTGAAATGATAAGCAAAAAAGCAATGCAAAATGTCACGATTAGAGACACAGCTTTACATTTAATAAATTGCTTAGTGTTGGATTTATATCCAAACGATATAGATTTAGCATCTCCGGATATGCTTTCAGATGCAATAATTTTGATTGCAAAAGATTATATAAAAGAAAGCTATAACGAGAGCAACGAAAAGCTCATTGAACTCAAGAACAAAATTCGTAAAATTATTGAGTCAACTCCTGCATTAATAATGTAGATAGTCTCATACATGCAAATATACGTATGCTCGTGCTTGTAATTGCCGAGCATTTTTTATATACTCTTACATAGTAAATTTAAAAGGAGACATACATAAAATTTATGAAAAGAGTAGTTAACAAACTCCCAAATTGTAAAGTTGAAGTTGTTTGCGACATCGACACTGCAGTTTGGAAAGAAGCTCAAGAAAAAGCTTTTAAGAAGCTTGCATCTGAGCTCGAAATCAAAGGCTTCCGTAAAGGCCAAGCTCCAGAAGCAATGGCTCGTAAGCACATTGACCAAGGCAAGATTATTAATGAAGCTATTAATCTTTCCCTTCAACCAGCTTTCAATGAAGTCTTAAAAGAAGAAGGTCTTGAACCATTCACACAACCTAAGGTTGATGTTACAAAAGTTAGTGATACAGATCTTCAATTAAAGTTCATCATTGTTGTTGCTCCAGAAGTAAAACTTGGTGAATACAAGAACTTAGGCATTGAAAAAGATAAAGTTTCAGTCACAAAAGCTGAAATTGATGTTGAAGTTGAAAAATTAGTCGCACAAAACGCATCATTAGTCGTTACAGACAAAGCTGCAAAGAAAGGCGATACAGTTGTTATCGATTTCTGCGGTTCAATTGATGGTGTTGAATTTGATGGTGGCAAAGCAGAAAACTATAGCTTAGAACTCGGTTCAAATTCATTTGTTCCAGGTTTCGAAGATCAATTAGTTGGCGCTAAAGCAGGAGACAAAGTCTCTGTTAAAGTCACTTTCCCAAAACAATATGTAAAAGAATTAGCTGGAAAAGATGCAGTCTTTGCATGTAAAGTCCACGAAGTTAAAGAAAAAGTTGTTCCAGAATTAAACGAAGATTTAATTAAAGAACTCGCTATCCCAGAAGTTAAGGATGTTGAAGGTTTACGTAAACATCTCGAATCACAAATCAAGGGTGGCAAAGAACAACAAGCAAGTTCAAAGCTTCTTGATGCAATTCTTGATAAGATCGTCGCAAATTCAAAAATTGAAATTGCTGATGAAATTATTGATGAAGAAACAGCAGGACAACGTAAAAACGTTGAAGCTCAAATGCAACAACGCGGCTTAACATTAGAACAATATTACGAAATCACAGGTTCTAATGAAGAAAGAATGATGAAAGACTTAAGAGCAGACGCAGAAAGAAATTTACGCGGCATCTTAGTCATGAATGAAATTGCTAAAGTTGAAAAACTTACAGTTACACAAGCTGAAATCGACTTAGAATTTGCAAACATTGCAAAGCAATACAACATGGAAGTTGAAAAAGTTAAAGAAATTCTTGGCAAAGATATGGCAAGATTCGCTAACGAAATTCGCTCACGTAAGATTGCTACATTCTTAGTTATGGCTAACGAAAAGAAAGCAGAAGCAAAAGCTGCTGCTGAAAAACCAGCCGAAAAGAAACCAGCAGCAAAGAAACCAGCTGCTAAAAAAGCTTCAAAATAAAAAAATAAAATCTAAATAAGGAGGAAATTTTATGGACGAAAAACAAAAAATCACACTTCCTCTTCTTATTACAAAGAACTTTGTTCTTTTTCCTAGTAAGAAAGATGAAAGAATTGACGCAGGCAGAGACTTTTCTGTCAAAGCCGTTAATGCTTCAAGGGATAATAACAGTTCCCTCCTTTTAGTCGTATCGCAAAGAGATCCAAATGTGGATGTACCAACCGTAAACGATATTTATGAAGTTGGTACTCTTTGCCGTATCGTTTCTTACAGCAATATGAACAAATATGTTCGTATTCGCGTTCAAGTTAGTTCAAGAGTGAAAATTTCAAATGTTTCATTTGATGCACAAGGTTTTTATGTTGCTGAAAGCACAATCCTCGAAGAGATTCCTGGAGATGACGAAAAAGTAACAACCTATGTTAGAGACATCGCTCTTACAATTCAACAAACCCCAGCAATTAGTAACATTCTTCCACGTAATATCTTTAATGATATTGTCGGAAAGGCTGTTCAACCTGGAGAATTAGCAGACACACTTATTCCATATTTAAGTATGCCTGATACAAAAAGACAGGAATTACTTGAAACTCTTAACGTTCAATTACGTTTAGAAAGAGTTCTTGAATTATTAGAAGAAGCTAAAGTTGAAGCTCAAGTTGATGAAACTATTGAGAAAAATGTTCAAAAGAACATGGAAAAGAATCAAAAGGATTATATTCTCCACGAAAAACTCCGTGCTATTAAAGAGGAACTTAATCATGGCGAAGGTGATGCTGATGATGCTGATTCAATTTTAGAAAAACTAGAAAAGAACCCTTATCCAGAACACGTTAAGGCAAAAGTTAAAGCTGAAATTAAACGTTACGAAATGATGCCTCAAGCAAGCCTTGAAGCTTCATTATCTATGTCATACATTCAAACTCTTTTAGATGTCCCATGGTTTCAAAAAACTGAAGACACAGATGAGATTGATAATGTTCGTAAAATTTTAGACGAAGACCATTATGGTCTTAAGAAAGTAAAAGAACGTATTTTAGAATACCTTGCCGTTAAGAAAATGACTGGTAATCTAAAAGCTCCTATTCTTTGCTTCTTTGGGCCACCAGGATGTGGTAAGACTTCGTTAGGAAAATCAATTGCTAGAGCTTTAGGACGTAAGTTCTTTAAAGCATCTTTAGGTGGAATTTCTGATGAAGCTGAAATTCGCGGTCATAGAAGAACCTATGTCGGTTCTATGCCTGGACGTGTCATTCAAGGTATGAGACGTGCGCAAGTTACAAACCCTGTATTCTTACTCGATGAAATCGATAAACTCGCTTCATCTTATAAGGGCGATCCAGCAAGTGCTCTTCTTGAAGTTTTAGACCCAGAACAAAACTTTGCATTCAATGATAACTATCTTGAAGAACCGTATGATTTAAGCAATGTATTGTTCATCTGTACAGCAAACTATTTAGACAATATTCCTGGACCACTTCGTGATCGTTTGGAACTTATCGAAGTTAATTCATATACAGAAATTGAAAAACTTCAAATTGCTAAGAATTTCTTATATAAGAAACAAGTTGAAGCAAACGGACTTAAAACTGAACAAATTACATTTACCGATGATGCATATAAATTCATCATACGTAAGTACACAATGGAATCAGGTGTTCGTGAACTCGAGCGTAAGATTGCTAGCGTGATTCGTAAAGTTGTTGTTGAACTTTTAACTAACAAAGAACTTAAGACAGTTGAAATTACTCCAGAAAAAGTTGAAAAATTCTTAGGCGCTCCAATTTTTGAGAATACTAAGAAAGAAAAGAGCGAACAAGTTGGTGTTGTTACCGGCTTAGCTTATACCCAATTTGGTGGAGATATTCTTCCAATTGAAGTAACTCACTTTGCCGGAAAAGGCGGATTAGTTCTTACCGGAAAACTTGGTGATGTTATGAAAGAATCTGCAACTATTGCTCTCGACTATGTCAGAGCAAATGCAGGTAAATATGGTATTGATAATAAGGTTTTTGCTGAAAATGATATTCATATTCACGTACCAGAAGGTGCCGTTCCAAAAGATGGTCCATCTGCTGGTGTTGCAATCACAACTGCTATTATTTCCTGTCTTACAAATAAACCAGTTGATAACAATGTAGCCATGACTGGCGAGGTTACACTTAGAGGTAACGCATTACCAATTGGTGGTTTAAGAGAAAAATCACTTGCTGCTTTACGCAGTGGAATCAAAACAATTGTCGTTCCTAAAGATAACAAAAATGCCGTTGAAGAACTTCCTGATGAAGTTAAGAAAGGCTTAAATATTGTTTTCATGGAAACAGTTGATGATGCAGTTAAGGTAGCTATTAAACAATGATTGATTTTGCTAAAGCAATTTTTGTAAAAAGTGCTCCAACTTTAAAAGACAGACCTGATTTATGTCTTCCAGAAATCTGTTTTGTTGGAAAAAGTAATGTGGGAAAGAGTTCTCTCATTAATGCTTTATGCAAAAGAAAACAATTAGCATACACATCTTCAAAACCTGGTTTTACAAAATTATTGAATTATTATTCAATAGATGAAACCTTCTATCTAGTTGATGCTCCAGGTTATGGTTATACCATTAGTGGCAGCAAGCATTTAGATAGTTTTGCGAAGATGATGGAAAGCTATTTCGATAAAGAAAAGCTCAAAGGAGTGTGCTTATTATTAGACTCACGTCACAAAATGAGCGAAGATGATAAATCGTTTTATGAATTTATTACATCAAAAAACATTCCAGTAATCGTTATCATGACTAAAGTTGATAAATTGAATCAGTCCGAAAAAGCTAAAATGGCAAAAAATGTTAAAGAAGCATTCGGAGACATCGACTTTTACCCAGTTAGTGAGACCAACAATAAGTTAGTTGAAGCTATAAGGGCTAAGATTAATAATCTTGTCTATTCAAAATAGGCAGTTTATAATTATCGTGGCTTAAGACCTAGAGGTTAATTAATCCTGCAATATTAGAGAGAGATGGACGGTGGAAGCATCTCATTGCATCTAATTAATGTCGCTAGCGAGGCTAGAGATGGGAACATCCCGCTAATCTACGTTACAGATTAATTAAGTGCTATAACATTTGTTATAGAATTAAGGTGGTACCACGTTCAAAGCGTCCTTAAACTAAGGGCGCTTTTTATTTTAATTAAAAGGAGGATCAAATATGTTAGATAAAAGATACGATCCAAAAAAAGTTGAGGAAGGTAAGTATGAATTCTGGAAAAAGGAAGGATACTTTACAGCAGGAGATACTTCAAAACAAGCATTCTCTATGGTTATTCCTCCTCCAAATGTCACAGGTAAATTACATTTAGGGCACGCTTGGGACACGACAGTTCAAGATATTACGGCAAGATATAAACGCTTGCAGGGTTTTGATGTTCTTTGGTTACCAGGTATGGACCATGCCGGAATTGCAACTCAAGCAAAAGTTGAAACAAAGCTTCGTGAACAAGGAATCTCTCGTTATGACCTAGGCCGTGAGAAATTCTTAGAGAAAGTTTGGGAATGGAAAGATGAATACGGCAAGAACATTCATATGCAATGGGCAAAAATGGGCCTTTCGCTTGATTATACACGCGAAAGATTCACTCTTGACGAAGGATTAAGCCTTGCAGTTAAAACAGTTTTTAAAGGCTTATATGATAAAGGTTTGATTTATAGAGGCGAACGTATCATTAACTATGATCCTGTTATGAAGACAGCTTTAAGTAATATTGAAGTTGTCTATGAAGACGATAAAGGCAAATTCTATTATTTTAGATATCCAATTGAAGGTTCTAATGAATATTTAATTGTTGCCACGACAAGACCAGAAACTATGTTTGGTGATGTTGCTGTCTTTGTTAATCCAAACGATGAAAGATACAAACACTTAATTGGCAAAAAGGTTGTTAACCCTGCTAATGAAGAACTCTTACCTATCATGGGCGATGAATATGTTGATATAGAGTTTGGTACAGGCGCTATGAAATGTACACCTGCACATGATCCTAACGACTTCGCTTTAAGCGAAAAATATGGATTAGCTCGTATTAAATGTATGGATGAAGAAGCAAAAATGACAGATATTTGTGGTCAATTTAAAGGAATGGACCGCTATGAATGTCGCGATGCTTTAGTAGCAAAAATTGAAAAAGATGGTCGTTTAGAAAAGGTTGAAGACATTGTTCACCCAGTTGGTCACTCAGAAAGAAGCCATACTGTAGTCGAGCCATATTTAAGTAAACAATGGTTCGTTAAAATGGAACCTCTTGCAAAGCAAGCAATCGCAAAATCCATCGTTGAATTTGTTCCAGCAAGATTTAAAAATACATGGTTGCAATGGATGGAAAATTGTGAAGATTGGTGCATTTCACGTCAACTTTGGTGGGGCCATAGAATCCCTGCTTATTACAATGTAAAAACTGGAGAAATCAAAGTTTCTATTGAAGAAATTAATGATCCAGAATGGAACCAAGACGAAGATGTTCTTGATACATGGTTCTCTTCTGCATTGTGGCCATTTGCAACACTTGGTTGGCCAAATCAAACAGCAGATTTGAAACGTTACTTCCCAACAAGTTTACTTTCCACAGGATACGATATTATTTTCTTCTGGGTCTCAAGAATGATCTTTGATTCAATTGAATTTACAGGCGAGTCCCCATTTAAAGATTGTTTAATTCACGGATTAATCCGTGACTCTCAAGGAAGAAAGATGTCTAAATCACTTGGAAACGGTATTGACCCAATGGATGTTATTGATCAATATGGCGTTGACGCCCTTAGATATTTCTTAACAACTGGTTCTGCTCCAGGACTTGATATTCGTTATATTGAAGAAAAGGTTGTTTCATCAAGTAACTATCTCAATAAGATTTGGAATTCGGCTCGTTATGTTTTAGAAAACTTAGGTGAAAATTTCAAACCTGTAGATTTCAAATTTGAACAATTACAAAAAGTTGAACAAGACATTCTTGTTAAATTAAATGAAACAATTAAAAAAGTTGAAAATGCTATGGATAAATATGAATATTCTATGGCAAGTTCACATTTGTATAACTTTGTTTATGATGATTTCTGTTCAACATATCTTGAAATGAGTAAAGTTGCTCTTCAAGGCAGTGATGAAAAATATAAAGAAATTGTTAAATCAATCTTACTTTATATCTTAAAAGATATAATTATTATGATTTATCCATATGCTCCATTCATCGGAGAAGAATTATATCAAGCACTTCCAGAACATAAGAAATCAATCATGATTGAATCTTATCCAAAAGCCGTAAATTACAAGGCTGATGTTTCTCAAGTCGAACTTCTATATAAGATGATTCAAGACATCCGTACATACAAAGTAAATAATAAACTTGCTCCAAACTATAAGTTAAAACTTATTATCGAAAGCAAAAATGAATTATTTAATGGCTTTGAAACATTCTTATCTAGATTCAGTTTCGCAAAAGAAATTGTTATCGAAAAGCAAGTAGAATCAAAAGGTGTTAAATTTGTTTATAACTCTGCAATTCTATATATTGAAGACGACATTTCAGACGAAGAAAAGGCAGCTAAAAAAGCTAAAGACATTGCATTCTTAGAAAGCGAAATTAAACGTAGTGAAGGAATGCTTAACAATCCAAATTTCGTTAACAAGGCTCCTGCTGAAAAAGTTAATCTTGAACGCAATAAACTTGCAGAATTCAAGAAGCGATTAGAAGCATTGAAATAACAAACTTAAAAATTAAGGTGGAATTAATTCCACCTTTTTATTTTGTGTGAAAATATTTTGAAATTTTTGACTATATGTTATTGGGAGGATTAAAATGTCAAAAGTTTTTATTGGAGTTCTTGTCGTCACGGTCGCAATGATTGTTATTTTCGGTGTTGTAGAAGCTAATAATGCTCAATATGCCCAAAATCTTGCAAACGTAACTACTCAATTAGTGCAAGAAGGAACGATTAGTGTTTCTATTAATGGAGAAATTGTCCGTGCGGGCACGTATCTTCTTGAAGAAAATACTTGTCTTGCTGATTTACTCGAAGTAGCAGGTGGCGTTACAACTAACGCAGATGAACTTGCCTATGATGTAAGTTATCTACTTCAGGACGGATATTCCTTTTATATTGCCCCAAAATACGACAATACGGATGTCTGCTCATTAGAACCTATTAAAAAAGTAAATATTAACTCTGATAATGCATCTACGTTACAAACAGTTAACGGAATTGGATCTTCAGTTGCAAATGCAATTGTTTCTTATAGAGAAGCAAACGGATTATTTGGTCGTATTGAAGATATTAAAAACGTTAACGGAATTGGCAATGCAACTTTTGAAAAAGTTAAAAACAATATTGTGCTTCGTAATGCATGATCCTCTTTTTCAGCTTCTTGGGTTTGATAGTAGGACTTTATTTCTTTAGAAATAATATAGTCCTCTCTCTTATAGTTTCCCTTGCTTTCGTTACCATCGTCTTGATTCGCTTTAAGGGCGAAAAAAGAAAGGCTGTAATCCTTATACCCTTTTTTACATTTATCTATGGTTGCGTTAGTTCCCAAATCCCCATTATCTCATCCGCAATCAATCATCAATCCTATTGCGGCTTTGTAATTGAGAGCAAGGAAAACTATTTCTTATTTCAATCTGGACTTCAACGATTTTACGTCTATGAAGAAGGCAATTATCGTGAAGTTGGCGATATATTAAATATTAAAAGTGAACCTACCAAAATTGAGATGACTACATATGAAAGTCAGTTTTCTTTTGTAGAATACTTATCTCAAAAAGGAATTACTCAATCGTTAAACTCAAAAGATATAGAAACGAAGTTTCAAGTTCCTTTTAGGCTTAAACAACAAAGAAATAATTTTCTATCACATTTTGATGAAGAAATAGCCTCTTTAATTGACGCTCTATTATTTTGCAACAAAGACTACAAAAATAGCACTGTAAAAGTAGCAGATAAAATGGGAATAATATTTCTGCTTTCGATGAGTGGAATTTACTTCAGTTTTTTACTTCGTGGAATGCGGAAATTACTGTCTCAATTTTTGAATGATAAATTTGCAACAATAATCCCATTTTTAATATTGCTGCCCTATATTTTATTTTTGTTTCCAAAAATCGGAATATTAAGAGTAGTTTCTTTATACATATTTAGATTTATAAACGATACGTTTCTAAAGAAAAAATTTAGCTCTTTATCAATGATATCTCTTACTGGTATTGTCTTTTTACTAATAGATGGGACATTAGCGTATCAACAAGCATTTTATGTTGGATATGGACTTTCTTTAGCGATTCAATTTTCAATGCCAACTTTCTCGTCTTTTAAAAAGCCTTACAGAGCAATTTGCATTCCAATTTTCGTTTATTTATTAATGCTACCTTTAACCAATTTAAATAATGGCGAATGGCATATATTTGGTTTAATAATTCAAAACGTATTATTACCTTTTAATCAAATTTTTGTTGTTGTAGCGTTACTTTCTTTTTATTTAAATACACCTTTTATAAATGTACTTTCGTTTTTAACGAAAATTTTGAATGGATCATATAATCTTGTTTCAAATTTTGATATCACAATCTCAATTGCAGATTATGTTAATTTTTTAATTCCTTTTTATTATTTAAGTATTTTTATCATCTTGTATTTAATGGAATCTAAACGTTATTTCCACATTAAATACTGTGCGATACCTTTAGCAAGTTCATTATTGTTTTGCATGATTCCATTAAGGATGTGGTTTTTGAATGCGATTTATTTTATAAATGTTGGCCAAGGAGATTCGTTAATTATCCAGAACAAGTCAAATGTAGTAATGATAGATACGGGTGGGGTTAAAAATGTTGATTTAGCCACAGAAACGCTTATTCCTTTTATGAGGAAAAAGCACATAAACCACATTGATGCTCTAATAACCACTCATAATGACTTTGATCATAGCGGGGCAGCTGACTCTCTTATTAAAAATTTTACTGTAAATAACTATCTAACAAATGCAAACGATTTTCCTTATAGAATTGGCGATATTTATTTAGAAAATTTAAATACGATGAAAAGCGAAGAAGAAAATGATAATTCTTTAGTTTTTAACTTATCTTTTATGAACAAAAAATGGCTATTAATGGGTGATGCATCTACAAACGTTGAAAAGTTTTTAATTGACAATAATTTTGATATTGATTGTGACATCATAAAAGTTGGCCATCATGGAAGTAAATCTTCATCCTCAGATTCCTTTATAAAACGTTGTTCTCCAAGCGAGGCTATTATTTCAGTTGGAGCTCAAAATAAATATGATCATCCTAATGAAAGTGTTATAGAGACACTAGCAAAATATAACGTTAATGTTAGACGCACAGATGTAGAAGGAACTATTTCCTACGTTCAAATTACGACTTAATGATGTATAATTTCATTAAGATGATCGAGATAATCTACGGAAAACAAGTCACTCTTAATCGCATTTTCGTTAAAAAAATCATCAAACGTGAAATTGATGAACCTAACGATTTTAATTTTATTAAATACGATATGGACGAAACCAAACTCGTAGATGTGATTGATGATGTTGCTGCTCCAAGTTTGTTTTCTGACAACAAAGTTGTCGTCATGGACAACATTAATTTTCCGATTAAATTTTCTGACGATGATGAGAAAAACAAAATAATGGATATCTTGGAAAATTTCCCAGATTATGTTCATTTAGTTTTGATTACTCGAACCGATAAACTCGACACCAAAGATCCTATTGTCAAATTGGCTAGTGAAAAAGGTAAAATTACTCAATCGATTATTGCTGATAAGGATTTGCCTGAAATGATTAGGGAAGCTTTCGGTCGTCACAACGTCAAAATCGACAACAATGCGATTGAAGAATTAATAAAAAGAGTTGATGGTGATTACGACAGAATGTTTAACGAATGCGCAAAGTTAGTTTTACTAAAGGAGCGCATTAATATTAACGACATTATTTTATATGTCCAAAAACCTTTAAACGAAAAAGAATACGAGCTTACAAATGCTTTGCTTGCTGGTAATCGTGCCTTAGCTTTACAAATTTATAGAGATTTTGAAGTTTTGGGAAGAAAGAAAGTCGATGCCCTCGCTGGCAGTCTTGGCAGACAATTTAGAGAATATTGGCAAATTTCATATCTAGATTCAAAAGGTTTCTCGGAAGAAGAAATTGCTGAACAAATGAATTTAAAATCCGGTAGGGTTTGGAATGTTCTACACAAAAACCTACGCGGCTTAACTTATAAAAACATTACAAACATTTTAGATGGCTTATATCAGCTTGATTACAAAGTAAAGAGCGGCCAAATGGACCGCTCTTATGCTCTTGAATTATTTATTCTTAGTTTTCCAGCAAGGAATGTCTTATTTAGAGATTCCGTTGACTAATTTTGTAAGAGTTGCTTTTTTACGAGCTGCAGTGTTACGTGCATAAACACCTGATGTAACACTCTTGTCGATTAAACGAAGTGCAACTTTTAATGCTTCAGCTGCTGCTTTTGCATCGTTCTTTTCAACTGCAACACGGACCTTTTTGCTTGCTGTAGCAATTTGTGATCTGACTGCGACGTTGCGTTGTCTTGCTTTTTCGTTTGTAGCGATTCTCTTAATTTGTGATTTAATTTGAGCCATTTTCTACTTCCTTCTTTTTTTGATACGCTCATAAGTTTAGCAAACTTATTTATATCTAACAACTTTTATTTTATTTTTTTGACACCTTTTGATACAAAAATTATTAACCAAACATTGTTTTAAATTATATATATATAATTTGATAATTGCATTTTTCGAGTTTAGATAAGGCAAATAGAAAATATGTAATTATCGAAAAAAGATGCGAAATCAATTTACATATTTTAGGTTTTGTTAACTTAAACACAACTCGTAAACTAATAGAGATGTCTTTCAATTAAATTGAAAATAAAGTATCTATTCCTTATAATTGTTTTGCTATGTTTACAATCGAAGATATTAAAGAACAAAGAATCGTATTTATGGGCACTCCCGAGATTGCCGCATCTACATTAGAATCATTGATAAATGATGGTTTTAATATTGTTGCAGTTATTGCTCAAGAAGATAAACCTGTTGGCCGTAAAGGAATATTAATGCCAGTTCCTACCAAGGCGGTAGCTTTGAGCCATAACATTCCAGTTTTTCAGCCACACAGAATTAGAAAAGAATATGAATTTGTTAACGATTTAAAACCAGATTTAATTCTTACGATTGCATACGGTCAAATCATTCCACAAGCTTTGCTTGATATTCCAAGATTAGGTTGCTTAAATCTACACGGATCAATCCTTCCATATTTAAGAGGAGCAGCTCCGATTCAACGCTCAATTATGAACGGTGATAAGGTTACAGGAATCACTCTTACTCATATGACTGCTGCCATGGATGCAGGCGTAATTTATAAGGTTGAAGAAGTCCGAATTGACGATAATGACAATTACACTTCTTTATGCAAAAAGATGGCTCTAGCAGCCGGAAAAATTTGTAGAGATTGGTTACCTGCTTATTTCGAAGGTAAATTAACCGGCGTTCCTCAAGAGGAAGACAAAGTCACAATTGCCTCTAAGATATTGCCTGAAGAAGAAAAGCTTGATTTATCATTTGATTGCAATAAATTCATTAACACTTTACGTGGTTTATCTTATGAACCTGGCGGATACATTATCGTTGATAACAAAAAAATGAAAATTTTCAAAGCTCACAAAGTGAGTGATAGCCTCGGTGATATTGGTAAAATTGAAATTACTAAGACAATTACCCTTCAGTTAAAAGATGGAGTAATAATGCTTGATGAAGTCCAATTGGAAGGTAAAAAACAAATGGATGGAAAAAGCTTTGCAAACGGAAACAAAGCATTTAACGGAATTATAGCAAAATAATAAATTAAGACTGTTTAATACAGTCTTTTTTGATATAATGAAATTATGAAGAAGTCATTAAAGTTATCTGTCCATCAACTTGTTGACTTTCTTTTGCGTACTGGCGATATCGATAATCGTATCTATAACAAGACAACAATGTCAGAAGGCACCAAGATACATTCATATTGGCAAAAATTACAAGGTGCAGCCTATATTTCGGAATACGAATTATTAGAAACGTTTAAACTTCATGGATTCGAAATAACATTAAATGGTAGAGCAGATGGAATAATTATTAACGGCAACGATGTTATAGTGGATGAAATTAAATCTACAGTTATTGACTTAGAGCAGTTCTATCAAGACCAAAGTGAATGGCATTTAGGACAAGCAAAGTGCTATGCACTTATGTATGCTCATGAACATAAATTGGAATCGATTAGCGTTCAATTAACTTATATTCACCAATTAAACAAAGAAAAAATGTTTAAAAAGTTTACTTATTCAACAAAAGAACTTGAAGAATTTGTAAACGACTTAATAGATCAATACTTAGAATTCTATTCATTCATTTATGATAGAACGAAGAAGAGAAATAAGAGTGCAGGAGAGCTTCAATTTCCTTTTGGGGAGTTTAGACAAGGCCAAAGAAAGCTTGCTGCATTAACTTATAAAACAGCGGAAAATGGTGGAACTTCTTTCTGTGAGGCTCCAACCGGAATCGGCAAAACAATTTCGACATTATTTCCTTATGTAAAATCGTGGAATAATGATAAAAACGATAAGATTTTTTATCTTACTGCGAAAAATTCTGGCAAAGAAACAGCCTTCCAAACAATGAAAATCATGATGGATAAAGGCTTAATTTGTTCAGATATTTTGATTACTGCAAAAGAAAAAATGTGCTTGTGCCCCGGCAAAGCTTGCAATCCTGATGACTGCCCGTTTGCAAAAGGGTATTACACTAAAATTAAAAAAATCTTAATTGATTCAATTAAACAAAATAATTGTTTTGATAAGGATTTAGTTACAGAAATCGCAACAAAAAATGAAATTTGTCCATTTGAATTTTCATTAGATTTATCTTTGTTCGTAGATTGCATTATTTGTGACTACAATTATTTCTTCGATCCAATGGTATATCTAAAAAGATATTTCGACGAAGACGCTACTCAACATATGATTTTGGTTGATGAAGCCCATAATCTTGTCGAACGTGGCAGATCAATGTACAGCGCATCAATATCAAACGATGTTTTTAAGAAAGCTAGAGGATGTGTTAAAAATTTAGAACACAAAAAGATACATTCGTGTATTACAAAAATAGCAAAGCTATTCAATACTTTTAAAGACTTTCCAGAAGGCAATAGTGTAATCAAAGGAATTGAATCCAAATCAATGTCTGATATCGAAAATTATTTGCTTGCTGCTGTTGATGTAAGCAAGCATCATCATGAATTTGTTACTGATGAATTTATGGATTTCTTCTTTGATTTAAATAAATTCTTTAAATTAATGGATTATTACGATGAAAATTTTTGTCTTTATATATATAAACATGCAAAGAGCATAACTATAAATTTGCTTTGTTTAGATCCAAGCGATTATTTGAGAAGAACGATGCAAAAAGTTCACTCAAAAGTAATTTTCTCCGCAACTCTATCTCCTAACAATTATTACGTTGGAATGATTGGTGGTGTAGAAGATGATCCGGTTTTAATGCTTCCATCCCCATTTCCAAAGAAGAATTTGTGTTTAATGGTTCAACCAAATATTTCTTTGAAATATAAAGATAGAGATGCAACTTTAGAAGGTGTAGCAATTTCTATTAAAGAAATGGTTAAAGGCAAAACTGGCAATTACTTTGTGTTTGTTCCTAGCTTTGAATATTTAGAAAAAATTGGTCCATTACTTGAAGATAAAAATTATGATTTGATACCTCAAGTTAAAGATATGACTGAAGAAGAAAGAGACCAATTCCTATCAATATTTATTGATAAACCAACAAAGACATCAGTTGGATTGGTGGTTTTGGGTGGTGCTTTTTCAGAAGGAATTGATTTAGTTAATGAGAGACTTATTGGTGTAGCTGTTGTTGGTGTAGGACTTCCTCAAATTTGTTTTGAGAGAGATAAGATAAAAGAACACTTCGATAAAACTGTAGGGTTAGGATTTGAATACGCATATGTAGATCCAGGCATTAACAAAGTTATGCAAGCTGTTGGACGAGTTATTAGAAGCGAAACTGATAGAGGAGTAGCTTTGCTAATTGACGATAGATATTTTAACGAACGCTACAGCAACTTATTTAATAGACAATGGAGTGACTACACAGTAGTACGTTCTAAAGAAGACATCAAAAAACAAATAGACAAGTTTTGGAAGAATAAATAAAATACTTAAGTATGGATTACGATAAACGTTATATCAGAAACTTTTCCATCATTGCCCATATTGACCATGGTAAATCAACATTGGCCGATAGAATTTTAGAGTTAACTGAAACAGTCTCTAAAAGAGAAATGAAAGAACAGTTCCTTGATTCCATGGATCTAGAGCGTGAAAGAGGCATTACGATTAAGCTAAATGCTGTTACTATCAAATACCACGCAAAAGATGGACACGATTATCTTTTCAATTTAATCGACACTCCGGGGCACGTCGACTTCTCTTACGAAGTAAGTAGATCTCTTGCAGCGTGTGAAGGATGCTTGTTGGTTGTTGATGCTACTCAAGGGGTAGAAGCTCAAACTTTAGCTAACGTTTACCTTGCTGTTGATAATAATCTAGAGATTTTGCCAGTAATCAACAAAGTTGATTTACCGAGTGCAATGCCTGATTTTGTTAAAGGTGAGATAGAAAAAAGAATTGGCATTCCATGTGATAACGCATGTGAAGTTAGCGCAAAAACAGGCTTTGGAGTACCTGAAGTACTTGAGGCCATAGTCAAATATATTCCCGCACCAAACGGCGACGAGAAAGCGCCTTTACAGGCCTTAATTTTTGATTCCTTCTATGATTCGTATCGTGGTGTTGTTATATTAGTCTGCATTAAAAACGGTACAGTTAGAGTCGGAGACACCATTAGATTGATGGCTGCAGATCACGACTATCTTGTAACTGAACTAGGTATTAGAACTCCAAAGGAGTTAAAGGTTGATGAATTGCGTGCAGGTGAAGTTGGTTATATTGCTGCGCAAATCAAAGACATCAAAGATGTTTTCCCTGGCGAAACTGTAACATTAGCAAATAAGCCAAGCAAAGAAGCTCTTCCTGGATACAAACATATGAACCCAATGGTTTTCTGTGGTTTATATCCAGTTGATTCTAAGAAGTTCTTAGATCTTAAAGAAGCTTTACAAAAGCTTAGCTTGAATGATGCTTCGTTAACTTTTGAAGCTGAAACATCTCAAGCTTTAGGCTTTGGTTTTAGATGTGGTTTCTTAGGGCTTTTGCATATGGATGTAGTTCAAGAAAGACTTGAAAGAGAATATGGTTTAGATCTTATTTTGACCGCTCCTTCTGTTATATATCATGTATATCTCACCAGAGGTGAAATGATAGAATTAGACAACCCAAGTAAACTTCCTGACGTAACTTTAGTTAAGGAAATTCAAGAACCTTATGTTAAAGCAGAAATCATGACTCCAAAGGAGTATGTTGGCCCAGTCATGGAACTTTGCCAAAATCGCAGAGGTATTTATAAAGATCTTAAATATTTTGATGACACAAGAATGGTTGTTACTTATGAACTTCCATTGGCTGAAATTGTTTACAATTTCTTTGACAAATTAAAATCATATACTAAAGGCTATGCTTCGTTTGATTACGAGTACAGCGGATATAAGCCTGGAAATCTTGCAAAAATGGATATATTGCTTAATGGTGATATTATCGATGCTTTATCAATCATTGTTCATAGAACAACTGCTTATGATAGAGGTAGTGTTGTTGTCCGTAAATTAAAAGAAATTATTCCGAGACAACAATTTGAAGTTCCAGTGCAGGCTGCCATAAATGGCAAAGTTATTGCTAGAGCTGATATTAAAGCGGTCAGAAAAGATGTCCTTGCTAAATGTTATGGTGGCGATATTTCTCGTAAACGTAAGTTGCTTGAAAAGCAAAAAGAAGGAAAGAAGAGAATGAAAGCTATTGGGTCAGTTGAAGTTCCTCAAGAAGCATTCATGAGTGTTCTTTCAATTGATGATGATAAACAAAATAGTAAGAAATTAGTATAAAATTAGTAATTACTTATTGTAATAAGAGTTCGTTGATGTATAATGATACTGAAGAGGTGTAAATTATGGCAAATAACGAATTAGCAATTAAATTTACAGACGAAAGCTACTTAACAAGAGCTGAAGTCGCAAGAACATTAGGTACAAACCTAATTGATACTTTATGGTCTCAAATTCTTAATTATCGTAGACAATCAGAAAAGCCTTTAACTGTATCAGACATCTATAAGATGCCTTATTCAGTAACCTTAACTGATTCAATTAAAAATAAAGTTGCCCAAGCAAATAATAGATGCCAAGAGGTTATTGATACATTTTCAGAAATGCCAAATGGCTCATATGAAATGGCAAATCTCAAAAAAGAGATGTTCAAACTTGAATTGCGCCACTATGCTAAGGCAAAAAATATTCAAGTTAATGATGTTGCTTTGGATAACATTTTATTTAATAAAAATTCAAATCCTATTTATCAACCTATAGTAAATTACTATAGAGCAATCTCTAAATTCGAAAACGATCCTTTTGCAACAATTAATGAGGATTTGCTTGCGGAGTATTTAACTATATTGAATGACGGAAAAGAAATAACTAGTTTCTATAGAACTGCAGAAATTTCTCAACCTGGTCAAAAGGCTTTAATCAATAGAGAATTTAATGGTGTTCCAGTTGCTTATATCGAAGATATGATGGCAAATTTATTTAACTACATTAAAGGCTCTGGCGAAGACAGAATAGTTAAAGTAGCAACAGTTCATTATATTTTTAACTATATTAAGCCTTTCGATTCCTATAATGATGAAATCGCCTTGATATTATCAAGATATATATTGGCAACTTATGGACTTGGAGAAGCTCCAGCATTTATTCCTTTTGAAAAAGTATTTACTGATAAAGCAGATTTATTCAAAGTTGCTAATAGAGAAACTCAAAAACTTCACGATGTAACATATTATGTTATGGCATTTATGTCGCTCCAAGAAGACGCTGTTCGTGACTTTTTAGATTGTGCATTTAGATTACGTAGAAACAGTGCAGAACAAGCATACTACGGTTCACAGACTCAAAATGAATACAAACCACAACTAAAGGTTGAACAATCAACTCTAGTAGTTGAACAACCAAAACAAACATCAACAAATAGTTTCTATTCAACACACTTTAGAGCAGAACCAGTTCAAAAGCCAGTTGAACAACCAAAATCTGTTGTTGAACAACCAAAGGTTGAAGTTCGTGTAGAGCAACCAAAACCAGCTGTTGATACATCGATTACAACAAGCAAACCTGCTGTATCGGTGCACGAGTTTGAAGATTTGGATGAAAAAGCTTTAAGAAAAGCCGAAACAAATTTATTACATAGAGATCCGAACCTTAAAAAGGCTCAAGCTCACTTTTATGTGAGACACTGTACTTTAGGTGAGTGTTATACCATTCAAGAATTCAAGAAAATGGAACGTTGCGTTTATGAAACAGCACGTACATCAATGGATGGTTTGGCACGCCTTGGCTATTACAGACGTGAGCAAATTAAAAACAAGTTTGTTTACACACCAATTAGTAAAGACTAAAATAGGAGATTAACTATTAAGAATCAAGATAAAAATTCAAAATAATTAATTTCCATA
>CALEHV010000043.1 GCA_937876465.1 uncultured Bacillota bacterium
ATCAATCAAAAAGCAATGATGACAAAGTAGTTGCATCGCATTTTTCACAAAAAAAGAAAAGAAGATGCATTTTGTTGCATCCTCTTATTCATTTAACAGAAATCTTTCAAATTAACAGGTTTTTTCCTAAATATAATTAAATATATAAAGTAGATAATACAATTAATTAATAAATAAACTGAAACTGAAAGAATTACTAAAGATGAGCTTAATGTCATAGGCTCATTTTGTTTTGTTATAAAAAGAATAATTCCAAGGATGGTTAATCCAAGTCCAAAAACTGATCCAACAATGACCGCAATTAGAGGTACATTGTTTAATGATTGATTCTCGTTAAAGGCAATCTTGTAAAGCGCTAAATCTTTCTTGCCACCCTTAATAATTAGAATAGATTCTAAAATGCAAAATGCAGCAGTTAAAAACAATGTAATTAATGTTAAAACTTTTTCGTTATCTGTTAATTGGAAAACATAAAAAATACTGAAGCCAATTAATCCTAACGATAAGAGCAATAAAATAGAGGCAATTACACGATATTTAATGTTGTTTTTGTATGTGATATTCATCGAAATTATTGTAATACATTATTTAAAAATAAAAAAAGTTTATTCTTCGCGCATAAAATTATTATATAATTGTTATTGTTAGTCGTATTGACAACGTTAATTTTATTGTAAGGGACACTTATGAAGAGAAGATTTTTGAGTTTTTCTTTGTTAGCAGGAGTAATGGTGTTTTCATTAAGCGCTGTTGGCCTTGCTTCATGTGACTCTTCCGGCGGTAATAATAACATTCCGTCAGTTCGCTTAGATTCAACCGAACTATCTTTAGCAGTGGGAGAAGTCAAACAATTGAAAATTTCTGTTTCGCCAAAGAGCGCTACAGAATTAGAACGTGACTGGGTTAGTAACGATCAAAACGTTGCTGTTGTTAAAAATGGTTACGTTTTTGGTATTGGTGCAGGTAAATGTAAAGTTACTTGCTATTTAATTGGTGGTGGCAAAGCCGAATGTAATGTCACAGTTACAGGTTCAGGCCAATCTACTGATGATCCAATTTTGATTTTTAATTCAACTTCAAAAGAACTCAAAATTAACGATTCCTTCCAAATTACATATGCAGTTTATCCTTTGGATACAACTATTCAATTCTCTTCAAGTGCTGAATCAATTGCTAGTGTTACAGACACTGGTGTAGTTACAGCACATGCAAAAGGTAGTGCAATTATTACAGGTGTTGGCTCAAACGGAAAGACAGCAACCTGTGTTATTACAGTTACCGATGGTGGCGGCGGAGGCGGTGGATCCGGTAAACATTATTCCGGAACATACCGTGTTGGTTCTCCACTTAAACAAATTGAATTCACTAAATCATTACTTGCTCAATTCAATAGAGACACAGATAGCACAATCAATTTCGAAGTTATTACTTGGGAAGAAGATAAAGCTGCTGATCAAATGACAAATCCAAAAGATGGACCAGATGTATACCCATATGCTTCTGACCAAACATTGCGTTTGTATTCAAGAACAGCTTTAGGTGCTTTAACAACATCTGATTCAAGCTGGATTAGAAACGAAATGGGTACAGCTGCACTTTCATATGCAACACTTAGCGGTGTCAACAAAGTTGTTGGCTATCCATTTGCTGCTGATAACGGCTATGTAATGTTCTATGATAAGAGCCTTGTTTCAGAAAGCGATATTGATACAGTAGATAAATTATTTGCTAAGGCAGATTCCTTAGGCTACGAAGTAGACTTTGGTCTTACTGGTGGTTTCTATTCTGCAGGTACATTAATGACTTATGCAGAAGGTAAATCATTATATAAACTAACAGCTAAAGAATCCGGATATTCTTCATCCTCAACATTCGGCAGTGCTGCAGGTTTAAAAGCTGCTAAATTAATGAAGAAGATCTTTAACGAAGATGCACTTATGGATGCTGCAGAAGCTCCAGGTGCAAGTAGACAAGTATTAGCTACAATTACCGACTCTTCTAAAGTTGCTGCATTCAAACTCGCTATGGGCGATAACTATGCTGCTGCACCTTTACCATGGGTCGATGAAGCTAGAGACACAAGATTATCAGTCTATTTAGGATATAAATTCTATGGAATTAACCCTCAAAAAGCAGCTGGTGCTGAAAGATTAACTATTGCAAGCGAAATTGCTAAATATTTAGCAAGCGAAGATGCACAAAGACAACGTTATCAACAATTCTTTGTTAAACCAACATTGTCTTCAATTCAAACTATCGCTGCAAATGAACCACATATTGCTGCTTTAAATAAACAAGCTGAAGCAAATGGCACAGTCCCATTAACCGCAGTTGATACTGCTTTATGGAGCGAATGTGCAGAAACAGCAAAATCAATTAAGAATTTGCCAACATCTGCAACAGATGCCGATTTCCAAGCTTTGCTTGATTCATTAGATACAAAACTTTATCACAAATAGTTATTTATGACTTCAATTAGATATTTGTCCCTTTCAAAACCTCAAAGAGCTTTAGTCTCGATTGGCAATTTCTTCAAAGGAATTGGCAAAGGTTTTGTGCGCTTTTTCAAAGGGTTACCATCTAAATTAATGAAGCTCGGTAACAAGATTGCTTCTCCATTTAGAACACTTGTTAATGCATTCAAAGGTGGAACATGGCAAACAAGAATGAATTTCTTGTTCATGGGCTTCTATCAAATACTTCACAATGAAGTGTTTAGAGGATTACTTTACTTACTCTACGAAGGTGTATTTATTTGGTTCTTGTGTGTAGTAGGTGTTCCATATCTTTCAAAACTTGGAACATTAGGAACATTTTCTTCGACAAGCCAATACTTAATTAATCCTGCAGAAGGAAGTATAGCCGCTATTACAGGTGGTGACGATTCCTTCTCAATCCTTCTTTATTCAATTGTTACCATTTTATTCATGATTATCTTTGTGGTTTTATGGTACTTCTCTATTAGAGACGCTAAATCATTACAAGATAATATTGCAGTTGGTAAACTTTCCAAAAATACTCAATTCTTTAACGATTTAGTAGATAAAAAATACCATACATTGTTACTTGCAGTACCATTAGTTGGATTAGTTGCATTTACTATTATTCCAATAGTTTTCATGATCATTGCAGGTTTTACAAACTACAATGGTAAAACTCACGCTGACTTATTTGACTGGGTTGGTTTTGATAACTATCAACAATTATTTGCTGGATTTAGCGGTGGAAACTCTGCAGTTGTTACCATCTTCTTTAAAGTATTAGGATGGACGCTTTTATGGGCTTTAATCGCTACATTTACAAACTATTTCTTAGGAATGGTTGTTGCATTATTAATTAATAAAAAAGGAATTAAACTTAAAAAGTTATGGAGAACCATTTTGATTTTAACAATCGCGGTTCCTCAGTTCGTTTCGTTGTTATTAATTAATAGAATGCTTTCCAATACTGGTTTGTTAACTAGATTATTTACCGATTGGGGTTGGATTGCTAAAAACTCATCTCCCTTTGATAACGTCTTATTAGGTAGAACATTAATCGTTATTGTTAATATGTGGGTTGGTGTTCCATACACAATGTTAATTTGCTCAGGTATTCTTATGAATATTCCTGAAGATTTATATGAATCTGCACGTATTGATGGCGCATCAACATTTAAGATGTACACATCAATTACACTTCCATATATGTTATTTATTACTCTGCCTTACTTGATAAGCCAGTTTGTCGGTAATATTAATAACTTCAATATCATTTATCTCTTATCTCAAGGTGCACCAAAATTTGCTGCAAATATTCCATCTTCTTACGGAGATGTTGGTGAAACCGATTTACTTATTACTTGGATTTATAAGATGTCCATGTCTGGAGACGAAAAGAACTATGCTGTTGCATGTGTTCTTGGCGTTTTAGTCTTCATTGTTATTGCTGTAATATCATTGATATTCTATGGCCGTAGCAATTCAGTTAAGAACGAGGAGGATTTCCAATAATGGCACAAGAAAAACATTATTCAAGCAAACGTTTTGCTGAGAAGTCCAGCCGTGTTTTAGTTTACGTTATCTTAACTGCAATTTCGGTTGTTTGGATTTTCCCATTCATTTATTTGATTTTCCAATCATTCGTCAAAGTTCCTAACCCATCCTCAATTTTCCCAGGAGCAGGTAACTGGACACTTGATAACTATGCAGCATTATTTACAAATTCATTAACTCCATTCTTCTCATGGTGGATCAATACATTTGTTATTGCATTTGCAACTGCTGCTCTTCAAACAATCTTAGTTTTAATGACATCATATGCATTATCAAGATTAAGATTTAACGGAAGACAAGGATTAATGAAATTAATTCTTATCTTAGGTATGTTCCCGGGATTCCTTGGAATGCTTGTTATTTATTACATATTGAGATTGCTTGGTCTTAATACATCTATTTATTCGTTAATTATCGTATATGCGGCTTCGAGCGCGATGAGTTATTACGTTGCAAAAGGATTCTTTGATACAATCCCGAAAGCTCTTGATGAAGCTGTCTTAATTGATGGTGGTACAAAGAATACAGTTTTCTGGAGAATCATTCTTCCACTTTCAAAACCAATTATTATTTATACAATTCTTGTTTCATTTACAGGTCCTTGGGGCGACTTTATGTTTGGTAAATACATTGCAGTCGCTGGTGGACTTCAACCTGATCAATATACAGTTGCAGTTGGACTTCAATATTTAACTGAATCAGATCCAACTCAATTCTATGGAATATTCTGCGCAGGCGCAGTACTTGTTTCCATTCCAATTACCGCGTTATTCTTCTGGTTGCAACGTTATTACGTTGAAGGAATTGCCGGTGGTGCGGTTAAAGGATAAAGGAGAAAATTATGGCTTCACTAAAATTAGAACACATTTACAAAGTCTATTCGAACGGTCACAAAGCTGTTAGTGATTTTAACATGGACATTAAAGATGGTGAGTTTATTGTCTTCGTTGGTCCTTCTGGATGTGGTAAATCTACTACATTAAGAATGATTGCTGGACTTGAAGAAATTACATCTGGTGAACTTTATATCGGTGATACATTAGTTAACGATATGCAACCAAAGGATAGAGATATCGCCATGGTTTTCCAAAACTATGCTCTTTATCCTCATATGACTGTTTATGAAAACATGGCATTTGGTTTAACTTTGAGAAAAGTTCCAAGAACTGAGATTCACGAAAAGGTCATGTGGGCTGCAGAAGTCTTAGGACTTAAAGAATATTTAGACCGTAAACCAAAAGCTATGTCTGGTGGTCAAAGACAACGTGTTAGCTTAGGACGTGCTATTTTACGTAATCCTAAGGTTATGCTTCTTGATGAACCATTAAGTAACCTTGATGCTAAGTTAAGAAGCCAAATGAGAAGCGAAATCTCAAAACTTCATCAACAATTAAAAACAACATTTATTTACGTTACTCACGACCAAGTCGAAGCTATGACTCTTGGTACAAGAGTAGTTGTTATGAAATTAGGAAGAATTCAACAAATTGATTCTCCTCAAAATTTGTACGATCATCCAATTAACAAATTCGTTGCAGGATTCATTGGAACTCCTCAAATGAACTTCTTTAACGTTACTTTAAAAGAAGAAAAAGACGGTATTGCAGTTAGATGGAATGATTGTGAACAAAAACCTCTTAAATTATCTTTTGATTCAGTTTTGAAAGCTGAAAAGAAATATCTTAATGGCGACAAAAACATTGTTCTTGGCTTTAGATGTGAAGCAGTTAGTGCAGAAGATGTTAAAGATGGCGACAATGTTGTCGATGTAGTTATCTCTCACTTTGAAGAACTTGGAAACGAAACACTTATTTATGGTGATTTAAAAGAAGTTTCCGGTTTAGGTGGAGAATCTACTACAGGAATTATTATTAAAGCATCCTCAAAGATGGGACATGTTCCTGGAGATGTTATTAAAGCAAAGATTGATGTATCAAAGATACATTTATTCGATGCAGAGACAGAAATGACAATTATTCCACCTGTCCCAGATCATAACGTTTTACCAGTTGAAATTATTAACGGAAAGATGAATTTGTTTGGCAATGAAACAAAACCAGATTCAATCCCTGTTGATATCTTACAAAAAGGAACAATTTCTATTCCTTTAAATGCTATTAAAGTCAATGAAGGAAAAGTTGAAGGTAAGATTGTTTTAGTTGAACAACATAAAGACAAATATCTCGCTTTAGTTGAATCTAACGGAAAGAAATTATTCTTATTCGTTGACGAAAATGCAAAAGTGGGCGATAAGGTCACCTTCTCTATTGATTACTCGCGCGCAACATTTAAAGATGAAAATGAACAACTTGTTGCTTCACCTTTAATTGAAAAAGATGAATTAAATGCAACATTTGTTAACTTAAAGACTGCATATGAAGTAACTAAAAACGAACAATTTAATAAAATTAAAGATGAACGTGTAATAGCAGTTGAAGAAAAATATAAAGCAATTAAGGAAGAATTCCAAAAAGAAAAAGAATCCAAGTTAGCTGAAGCAGTTGTTAAAGAACAAGCAAATGCATCTTTTGTTGCTACAAATAAGGCTAAGATGGATGAAGAGAATTCAAAACTTAGTGAAGAGCTTAAACAAGCCAAAGATGCTTATAAATCTGAAATGAAAGAAGCAAAAGCTAAACATAAAGCACTTGCTAAAGAAGAACTTTCTAAGATTGAAGAACAATATAAGAAACTTTGGGCTAAAGAAAAAGAAGACTACAAGCAATCAATGCTTAAAAATAAGGATAAAGATTCTCGTCGTTCAAGAAGACTCTCATATCAAATTTTTAAAGAATCATTCCCTCAAATGAAGGCTAATGATTTAGAAAGAAAAGAAAATGCATTAGAGTTTGATAAAGAAACCGAAATCAACGCCTTAAAAGCTCGTTTTAATCAAAAGAAATCTCTTGTTAACGATTCAATTAAAGAAAACAAGAAGAAATTCATGTTAGAAAACTATCCTGCTAAAGCACTTGAAGCAGAATATAAAGATAAAGAAAAGAAAATGGCTAGGGAAGAAGCGGAAGAAATGCTTCGTGCTCAACTTATCTTCTTCTTTAAATTTGAAGACACATATCAAATTATTCCTGATGATATTACAAATAAGATCATTCAAGGTTTAGGAAACAAAGTTTTCACAAAAGTATTCCGTGTTGCAGTACCTCACGATTGTTTCATTGAAGTTGAAAAAGACGGTATTCCATTTAAGGTTGTATCTTTTGTTAACTACGGTGATACAAAGATGTATAAGTGTACAGGCGAAATCTTTGGAGAAAAAGCTGTTGTTTATATCAAGAAAGAAAGAGAAATGGAACTTGGCTCAAACGTTTTGTTACTTCCATCCTTAAAGGATTCTGAAATTTACGAAACAGAGCTCAATATTAGACTTTATTAATTATGAAAAAAGCTACTGGATTATTAATATTGTTACCATTGATGCTTGCCTCTTGCGGTAAGAATCATACTGATTTTAATGTATTCAAAGAATACATTGATGGTATTGAAGTATCCACAGAACATCCATATTATCGTGTAAGAGGCTCATTAGATTTCAATAACTCTTTAATTGAAGTCGATTCTACATTTAATAAAAATCCTACAGGCGATAGTTATGTACCTTACGCAAGATACAATGAAGGATTTTATTGTGAAGCCGCAGGTGACAATGTCGTTGATGACGAATCTGATGTAATTATTTATGCAATGTCAAGCCGCAGCTATTGGCTAAGAATGCCTCTTAAATTAGATAGAGAAAACTTCTTACAATATTTAGATGATGATAGTGAAAACCCAACATGTGCTCACTACGCATTTACACATTTAATTACAGCTTGGATGGACGAAAGCGGTGCAGCAAATCCATCAAGTTGTTATCCGTATTTCGATTTGCTTCCTAATGGAGGTTTTGTAATTGGTGGAGATAAAGTTCACACCAAATTTACAATTGATAATTATCCATATTATCCAGATCCTGCAGCTCATCCAGAAATTTTTGGACCAGATGTTTGGGATTTTGATATTAGACCACGTCCATCATATGATAACGTTGTTGATGCTAAAGTCGACATTAGATTTGAATACGATAAAGATGGTTGGTTAGTAAAAGAAGAATTAACTAGTATTGGATATGATTATTCAGTTTCTAGTGATATTCAAGTTGCGCTCTACGCAGAATATACATACAAATTTTCGGAATGAAATTTAATAAGTTAATTTTAGTTATATTAGGAACTTCTTTACTTTCGTCTTGCACGATTCCTTTAAGAGCGGATTTAGATGAATTTGTATCTACTTTTTCAATTGAACAAGCATTTGAAGAATATAAAGAAGCAAAGTATGTTTCGACATGGAATATAGTTACCGATAGCGAAACAAAAACTGAAACTGACGAGTTTTATATTAATGTCAAAGACATTAATAATATGCAATATCATAGATATGGTGAAACATTTGTTGACGATGTTTTAAGCAAAACAAAATATGAATGTTGCTATAAAGAAAACGATAAATATTATTACGAAAAAGAAGGTCAAAAAGTTGAATGTTTAGACACTCAAGTTTCTGGCCTAATTTCTGGTTTCTTTTACCAAGAAGTAATACAAGACGCTTATCATTCTGGTGGAATGTATTATGGCGACTTTATTTTAGACAATATTCGTAAAGCTCAAAACTTCTATAGTGTTGTAGATAATTTGCCTGGTACAAAGTCTTTAAAATATAGCTTTGAAGAACTTGATGAAAATAACGTTTATACCAAAATTACATTTAATGTAAATAGGCTCGGAATGCTTGAAAATTATTCATATTCTGGTGATAACGGAACAATAAGAATTACTCAAGAAATTATTGTAGAAAATATCAAGTAAAAACTTTCTACAAGTATATAAAATTAATTAATATTTTTTGAAATCTAGTTATTTAACTGATTTCATTATTTGACTAATAAAAAATCAAAGTTTAAACTAATAGTATAACTATTAATCGTTAGGGAGAACTATATGAAAAAAAGCTTGATCGTTTCAATGCTCTTTTTGCCTTTATTGTTATGCGCGTGTAATGCACAAGAATATGAGGTTACCGAAAAAGAGGATGGAATTAGTGAATTCATGGTCACTAAAAAAACCATGTCACTTTCAATTGGACAATCTGAAGTCCTTTCAGCATTTGCTCAAGTTGAAGGCGAACAACCAACTTATACTTTTACAGTCACAGGCGATCAGTCCGCAATTCAAATCTCAAGTCCTTACGATGATAATGGTTTTAAATCCGTTTTAGTTACTGGTGTTGCAAAAGGAAATGCAAAAGTTGTTGTCAATGCAGGCAACCATTTTGCAATGTGTGATGTTACTGTTGGTGGAGGTTCGGGTGTAATTGTTCCTGTTGAATCTATTTCTCTTTCACCAAGTTCAAAAACTGCTTATGTTAGTGAAACAGAAACATCAAGTTTTGAAATCTATGCAACAGTTTTACCTCAAAACGCAACAAATAAAACAATTTCATGGTCAACAACTGATGAAACAATTGCATCTATTTCTGCTCAAGGTGAAGTAGGTTCTGTCGTATGTAAGAAAGCAGGAACTGCAACTATTAAAGCTAAAGCTGGAAATAAAGAAGCAAGTTGTGTTGTTACAGTTAAACAAAGAAGTGATTCTGATGAACTTGAAATTACATTAGACAAACAAACAGCCTCATTAAAAGAAGGCGAGAATTTACAATTAAATGCAGATCTTAACAAAGAAGCAACAATTACATGGCAAAGCGATAAGCCTGCAGTTGCCTCAGTTAGTAATACTGGTTTTGTAAACGCATTATCTCAAGGAACTGCAACAATTTCCGCAACTGCAACTAATGGAACAGAAACCGATACTGCAAGTTGTACAATCACTGTTACATCACAAGGTGGTGGATCAGATTATGAAAATGAAATTGCTCTTTGGTCAAAACCAGGACACTTATATTTACACTATTTACGTGAAGACAAAAATTATGATCCATGGGCAGTTTGGATGTGGCAAAAACTTCCAAATGGCTTAGAAGGTTCTTTATGGGGTGCAACACATTGTCCTGAAACTGTTACATCAATGACAGACCATTGGATGACTAATGCTGAAGTTGGTAAATCTGGCAATGATGTCTATAGCGATTTATATGGTCAAGTTTGTGATATTGATTTAACTAGAGACGATATTGTTGATGGAAAAGAAGGCGAACCATCTCCAATTATTCAAGATTGGGATAACCTCGCAAAAGCAAGAATCGGCTTCTTAATTGTTGATCAAAGTAAGATGGGTGGCGGTTCTCACTGGACAAGTGATGGTGGAATTGAAGCCTACATCAAAAACTTAGCTGAAAAATTCCCAGAAGGAAAAGAATCCTACTTACACATCTACTGTGTTTCTGGCTCAGTTGCATCATTTACATATTCAAGCGGTCAAAGCGTTGCTCCAAACCCAACTGCAACTGATACAACAGGAAACTATCGTTCAAAGAATGATATTACCAATCTTAAACAAGATGCCTATAAAGCAGGCGTTAGTACTTCTCAAACATTCTTAGAAGATCGTCCAGGAACTGGATATCAAATCTTTGTTCCTTCATATGCCGACTCAGACGGAGACGGAATGGGCGACTTAAGAGGTATTATCAATAAACTTGATTATATTGAAGACCTTGGTGTTAAAGTTTTATGGTTAACTCCAATTCAAGAATCTGATTCATATCATGGATATGATGTTACAGATTACTATAAGATTGATTCTAAGTTTGGAACACTTGAAGACTATCAAGAATTGCTCTTTAAAGCACACCAAAAAGGCATGAAAGTTTTAATGGATATGGTTATTAACCATACATCAAAGAACAATGTCTTATTTACAAAATCTCAAAGAGCTGAAGTTGAAGAAATAAACGGCAAGAAAATTAACTACCGTGATATGTATTTATGGAAATTCGAAGGTGATAAAGTCAGAGAATGGGATGGCGTTGTATCAGAGGTATCAACAACTCCAGCAACATATAAAAATATCAATGTTGAAGATAGTGAAGACTGGTACCGTGATGGTTCATCTAAATACTATTACTTCGGTAAGTTTGGTAGTGGAATGGCTGAACTCAACTATTCAAATCAAGCTACTCGTGATTACATGACTGATATGTGTAAATACTGGTTAAGTTTTGGCCTTGATGGCTTTAGACTTGACGCTATTAAGCATATTTATCTCTCCGCAGAACTTGATCCAGTTACTGCTAGTGCATATGCAAATGACAACATTACATATGATGTTAGCTATCGTACCGCTTATGATGAACAAATTGGTGATTATGTCACAATGAAGAACGATTATTCATATGACCGTGACTTAAACGTTATGTTCTGGAAGCAATTCTCAGGTGCTATTAAGTCTGCATATCCAAATTGTTACTTAGTTGGTGAAAACTTTGATGGATGGAACGAAAGAATTGCTCCATTCTATGAAGCTATTGATTCTCAATTTGACTTCTCAACTTACTATCATTTAAACGAACTTCAAGAAAGCTCAATTGGTAGTGATATCAAAGCAACACTTTCTTATAACAAAGCAAAACGTTCAAATCATATTAATGGTGCATTTACTTCTAACCACGATATTGCACGTATGTTAAACCATGCGGGTGCAAATGGCGATGCATCACATACAAGTGAAATCACAAATGCAAATAAGGAACTTGCAAATAATAGAGCAAGATACTTTGCTGCTACTACAATTCTCACTCCAGGTGTTAGCTGGATTTATTATGGTGATGAACTTGGAATGAGTGGAAACTTAAAAGATATAGTTACCGATTCCAAAGGAAATATTGTTGATGACCACGGAAATAACATCGATAGATGGTACCGTCAACCAATGAGATGGGGAAGAGAGCAAGGAAAAGATAATGTCCCAATTTATATCTTCTCTGGCTTAGAGGTTAACTGGGATCTTTATAACAGAAACTTAGCAACTGCAAGTGAACAACAAGTAGACAACAATTCTATGTTCAATCTCTTTAAATCAGCATGTACTGCTAAGAACGACCCAAGATATCCAACATATGGTTATATCGATTGGTCAGGAACATGTGGTGCAGTTACTCAATCAGTTTCAATGCAAATCTCTGACGGAACTAGAACTGCTCGTGTATTTATTAATAACACCGGCAGTCCAATAGATATTCCAGCAATGGATCAAGGTGAACTTATTGGTTCATCTTATGGAGGAACATCATCGAAAGTTCCTGCATATGGATTCGTTGTTGTTAAAGGATAGGAGGAAAGCAAAATGAAGAAACGTAATTTATTAGTCTTATTACCTTTATTCGCTTTAGTAAGCTGCGTTCAGACAGATGTTTTAGAAGCAGCTTATCTCATTTCAAATAAAGATGGCTTACCTACTATCGCAAAATCTGCAACTGCAGAACATTCTACTTATTTGATGATGTCTCGTTATGGATATTTATCAATTGGTGGAGAAGATATTTATCCTGGCGTTATTGCTGATAAATTTATTGAAAATGTCATTGAATGGAAAACTGAAGCAGGTGGAGACCTTCCATCAGTTTCAAGTGTTCATTCAACTGTAAGTGGAGTCACATTTAGAGGTTGGGCTCAATATAACGGAAATGTATATCCTGATTATTTGGACAAAGTCCCATCTGTTTCAGGACAATTTGTTTACGCAATTTTTGATGGTCCAACTGGTGGTGGCGGTTCCGGCGGTGGCGGAGAAGAAACAGTTATTAATTTCACTGTTACTGATATGCCAACTTGGGTAAAAGATGACGGCTGCGTTATCTTTGCTTGGGCTTGGGGTGCTACTGACAATGGATCATGGAAAGCATTAACTTACACTTCAGATACAAGTGCAACTTTTGATGCACCAAATGATACTACTGGATTCCTTCTTGCTCGTTGTAAAGAAGGTACAGTAACTCCAGACTGGAATATTCATACTGATGTAGCTGGTAGAATTTATAACCAAACTGAAGATATTAGTGTCACTTCCGGAACAACAAGCTATGCTTGTTCTTCATGGAAAGAATATCACTAGAAAGGGGCGCACAAATGAAGAAAAAATTACTTTCATTAATCGCGTGTGTAGGCGTTGGCGCAGGACTTGTAGTTACCTCAATTAACTATAAACCAGTATTTGAACCTAACGACCCTTCTTTAGGTTTTGAAGAAGAAAAAGTCGTTGATTACAATTCGCCATATAAAGTAGTGAAGGCTGATGATGCCCCTGCTTTTGTTTGTCCAACTAAAATAGTTCTTCATTATCATAATGATGATGGAAATTGCTTAAATAGACGTTTCTATACTTGGGTTACCGGTGTAGACGGTATTGAAAGAAAAGCTGACACAGAAGACTGGACAGCAACTGATATGAAGTTAACCCTTTATTTAAATAGACCTGGTGAAACTTCATATGATTATAGAGATATGCCTTCCCTCTTCTTCATTATGAAGGTAGCAGGAACTTGGGCAGGTCAATCAGAAGATATTGAACTTAAATACGAAATGTTCCCACCTGATGAAAATGGAACACTTGAAGTATGGACCATTCCTGGAGAAGGTAGTTCAGTAGAAATTTATAAAACAGAAGCAGAAACTAAATTCCCAAAGATTAAGACTGCAAAGTTTACAAACTGGAAAACAATCCATTGCGAAGCTGATGAAAAACCAACATATTATAAGCTTTATGCTTTTGATAAGAACTATTTGAAAGGTACAACCGATGAACAAGTAGCAAATAAACAATTCCACTTGTTCAAACAAGGTACACCAAATAGTAATGAATTTGATATTTCATTCAACTATACCGCAAAGATTAATGTCCAATATGTTATTGAATCTGAATATAGTTCAAATCCTGGTCGTATTCAAAGAATCGTTGTTAGCAGCGAGAATTTATACGAAACAGAAAGATTTGAACAATATTACACATATAGTGGAAACGATTTAGGTGTTACTTATACTGATTCGTTAGTTAAGTTTAAACTTTGGAGTCCTATATCTGCTTTCGTTACAGTTAATATTTACAATACAGGCACACCAAAATCTTTAGGTGGCGATGACGCTTGTAGAAGATATGAAATGAACTACACCAAAGGTGGTGTTTGGGAAATTGGTATTTCAAGTGATGAATTATCACTTAAAGGTAAATACTATACATATTCTTTAACTCATTCTTCTGGTAGCGTTGAATCCATGGATCCATATGCTAAAGCATGTGGAATCAACGGATTACGTGGATTTATCTATGATAAAGATGCACCTGAAGCAAATCCAGAAGGATGGAACACAGTTCCTTCTAAATGGGATGGAGTTAGTGGATATGATATTCAAAGTCCACAAGATTTATCCATCTATGAAGCACATATCCGTGATTTCACAATGGATGAGACTTGGGTTTCAAAACAAAATAACAAACGTGGAACATATAAAGCATTCTCTGAAAAAGGCACTACCTATTCAAAAAATGGCAAAACAGTTAAAACAGGTTATGACCATATTAACGAATTAGGTGTTAAGGCAGTTCAACTTGTTCCTGTTTTTGATAACGACAACGATGAACGTCCAGAAAAAATCAAATTTAACTGGGGTTATAACCCACTCAACTATAACTGTGTTGAAGGTGGATATTCCTCAGACCCATACAATCCTTTAGCAAGAATTGTAGAATACAAAGATTTAATTAAATCTTATTCCGAAAATGATGCACATACACGTATCATTATGGACGTTGTCTATAACCACGTTTCTAGTGCATCAAGCTCATGCTTTACTAAAGTAATGCCAAAGTATTACTTCCGTTATGATGAAAAATGGAATTACTATGATGGCTCAGGCTGTAGCAATGAATGTAAAACAGATGCAACAATGATGTCAAAGTACATCGTAGATTCTCTTTGCTGGTGGGCAAGCGAATATAAGATTAAAGGTTTTAGATTTGACCTTATGGGTCTTATTGATAGCTGGACTCTTCGTAAAGCAAAAGAAGAATTATACAAAATTGATCCAGATATTTATATATATGGTGAAGGCTGGACTAGTGGTGGATACCACGGAAAAATTGAAAAGAGTGGAGACACACTTATCAATGGCGGTAGTGAAACTGCATTAGTCTATCAACAACTTTATGATAGTTCGACTTCAAGAGGCTATGTCGGTGCATTTAATGATGCAGGACGTAACGCTTTAAAAGGTAGCAATGATGATGGATACAATCAAAATCCATATCCACAATGGGGCTTTATCTCTCAAGTAGATGATGTTGGAGGTAAATCTTCAATTGTCGCTGATATGATGAAAGGCATTCATACAGGCAAAGGCGCAAATCCAAAGCAAACTGTTAACTATGCATCATGTCATGATAACTACACATTGTGGGATCAACTTAACTATACACATGCTTCTTCATATACAGATAAGCATGTTCCTGTTGGAAGACCAGCAGTCACAGATATGGTAGCTGCATCACTTGCATGTCATGGTGTTGTCATGTCATCAAATGGTGTTGCATTCATCCAAGGTGGTGAAGAGCTTTACCGTACAAAGATGTATGGCGATGCTGAATTAGCAGAACTCATGGAGAAAGGAACAGTTCGTCCATTCCCAGATTATGTTCACTATTCAGAAGATCCTGAAGTCGAATCGGCTACAAGTGATGTTCGTTGGTTTGATAATAAAGTTATTACCCATAACTCATATAAGGCTAGCGATGCAGTTAACTCCTTTAAATGGGATCGTAAGATTGAAGTCGATGGAGTTGATGTTTCTAGCTATAACGAAATCTGGGCTAAAACAATTAAGATTCATAGTCAAACTGCAAAATATGAATATCCAGACAACTTAGATACTCCAAAATTAAATACTTGGAATGTCTTTGATGGTTCAACAACATTTGGTATGTGGAATGGAAATACAGAGGGAACAAGCGGTTACTACTTTGTAGTAAGCAATCGTAAGAGTTCTTCTTCTTTAGGCATCGGATTAGATGGTGCAAATTTGTTATTTGCATCACGTAATGACTATTCATATTCAGGTGGCAATTTAAATATGAAGCCATTTACTTTCGTGTGCTACAAGAAAGGTTAATAAGGAGGTAAAACAAAATGAAAAATAAAATTAAATTATTATTTACTCTTATTGCATTATCAGTTACTTCCTTAGCTTCATGTAACAATAATCCAGTAAAAGAAGACACAGATACTTATGTAACTGATGTTTCTTTAAACGTTAATTCAATTACGTTAGAAAAAGGTCAATACGCTAACCTTCAAGCAATAGTTTATACAGTGGAAGGACACACCTTTGATGGACAAATCCAATGGATTTCTTCAAATAAGAGTGTTGCCACTGTTAATGAAAGTGGCTTAGTAGTCGCTATTGGAGAAGGTAGAAGCTATGTATCTGCAATTGCAGGATATAGAGCTTCAACTTGTGTTGTTAATGTTATTGATCCAAATGCTCCTATTGGCGATTCTTATATCATTTCTGAAAACTCAGTAACAATTCGTCCAGGAACAACAAAACAACTTTACACAACATTTAATGGAGAAAGCGTTTCTTCAGAATGGTCAACAAATAATGCTTCTGTTGCTACAGTTAACGAAACAGGTTTAGTTACTGCAATTCAAGCTGGTAAAGCAACAATTAAAGCAACATACGAAAACGCAATTGTCGAATGTAATGTTACTGTAAGCAATGACGCTCCAGAACAATTTACCATTTCAATTTCTCCAACAAAATTAAATATCTTAAAAGGTGCGACTGCACAACTTAATGCTACAACATCTAAACCAGCAGATATTACTTGGTCCAGTGAAAACGAAAACATTATCACTGTCGATAATACAGGTTTAGTTACTGCTCTTGCAGTAGGCAGCACATATGCAGTTGCAACTGCAAATGACAAAGTTGCTAAATGCTTTGTTGAAGTTAGCGAAGGCGAAGATGAAGACAAAGATGTTACAGTTTATTTCTTCCTCGACTACAACAATGTTGATGATGAAGATACAACAGGAACAAAACTTGTCGCTAAATTCAAATGGTATCAAAACGTACCACTTAAAGAAGCACCTATTCCTGCTAACCCAACTCAAAGTGCTGATCCAGCATTCCCATACTTTGTAGGCTGGTCAGCTCATACAATCATTGATTCAAAAGCAGATCTTTGGGATATGGAAAAAGATGTAGTTTCTGGTTCATATCACTTAAATCTTTATGGTATTTGGTCAGATACGGAGGACTTTTCAAAATGAGAAAATTTAAAGCACTAATTCCTCTATTACTTGCAACTGCATTACTTGCAGGTTGTGCAGACAAAGGACTTCCTAAACCAAGTGGTGATGGATCAATTACAAGTCCATGGGTTGATTTTAACATCCCTATGACTGAATTAAATTTTGATGAAGAAGAAATGTCTTTATCTATTTATAAAGGCGAGACACATCAATATGAATATTCATATTTGCCATTAAATGCGACTATTTCGCAACTTAAATGGGAAAGTGATGATGAAAGTGTTGCTTCAATTTCTGAGAGCGGATTATTAACCGCTAATAAAGGAGGCCATGCAACAATTACTGTTTCTTCCAAAGCAGATGTTCCATGGCAACCAAAGAAACTTGATGTTGATGTTTTAATTGCATTAGAAAGTTTTGAATTTGATGAAACTGATTTACATCTTGATTACAACGAAACCTATGAATTAGCTCCAACATTCTATCCTGAAGATGCAAGTGATAAGACATTGAATTACACATCTAGTGATTCTTCTATTGCTACAGTTATAAACGGAAATGTTACTGCAAAAGCAAATACAGGTGAATGTGTTATTACAGTTACAAGTAATCAACTCTTAGGTTTCTCAAGAGAAATCAATGTTTCTGTCAGTGATAAAACAATTCACGTTGATTCTGTTGAAGTTGAATTACCTGAAGATACTTTAGAAGTCGGTAAACAAATGACTGCAGAAGCTAGTGTTACTCCAAGTGATGCAAAAGAATATTTAGAACATGGTGTTTTATTTGAAACAACAACACCTGATTTAGTAGACATTGATGGAGAAACTGGTGTAATTACTGCAAAAGAGCCAGGAACTGCAAAGATTATTGCTTCTTGTGAAGGAGTTGATTCTGAAGAAGCAGAATTGGAAATCTTTGAAATTGTTCCTGATTCACTTGCCCTTACAAATAGTCAAGGAAGTGTGATATCTTCTACAACCATCAACATGTCAAACGATGAAGGTGAAGATACATATCAACTTTCTTATAAATATTTAGATGACGAATCAACTGAAGTTATTCCAAGCAGAACAAGCTTAGAATACCAAGTTCTTAATAATGAAGTTTTAACTGTTTCTGAAAATGGATTACTTACAATTAAGAACAGCGGTGAAACTGATGTTGTTTTAAGAGATAATCTTCATGAAATTGGAACATCAGTTCATGTTGTTGTCACAATTAATGCTGTTTCAGTTACACTTCAAACTGAAGGAACAACTTTAGGTATTGGAAAAACAATGACCTTAAGAAGTTCAATCACTCCATCAAACGTAACCGATGGAAGTGTTACATATTCAATTGATTCAACTAACTATGCAACATTAACTCAAGAAGCGGGTAGTTCTACTGCTGTTTTAACAGGTGTTGCTAAAGGTAATGTTGAAGTTACTGTTACAACAAGTAATGGTATTGAAGATTCCAAGATTATTTCAGTAGAGAAAATTCCTGGAAAATTTAAAGAAGGTACCCCATATATTGTTGGTAGTGCTGATTTTTCAAGCGGAACTTCAACTGGAAGTGACGCAAGCTGGGATGATGCAGACTTAGCATATGAAATTAAAGATGATATTGTTGACCCATTATATACAGTTCAAAAACTTGCTAAGGTTACATTTAGAGCAAATGACCAATGGAAAGTTAGACTTGGATCAACATATTTAGAGAATTCACAATACGAAAGAACCGAAGGCAATGCATTTGATGCAGGATATATGGCTTTCGATAGTGAAACCACAAACGTTAAAGTCTTAGAAGCCGGTCGCTATGATATCTATTACAAGATTTATGCCGATACAGGTTATGAAGCAGTTTATATTAAGAAATCTGCTCCATTATCAATTGATAAGACATTAATTTATCTAACCCCATCTGATACAGAAGCAATTAATGTATCAAATGTTGCTGGAACATTAAGTGCAGTAAGTGATGATACGGGTGTTGCTACAGTTGCGCTTAACGATAATGTAATTACTGTTACTGCAGTTGCAGAAGGTGACGCAACAGTTACTGTTAGCGATGATTTATATTCATTAACATGTGCTGTTTCAGTTAGTGCAACACCAGTTACAACACACAACGTAACTTATTACTTACCAGATTCTGGTGATTCATCTCAAACAACCTTTGTTAGCGATATTATTCCAGTTGCTGAAAATAGTAACTTATATGATGCTTTACAAAGTGTTACAGACGATATATTAGGATTTGAATTTGATAGTTGGTATGAATCTGCAAGTCACTTCAGAACTGATGATACTGATAATGATCAAATTAGTGATGATGTTACAGTAACAAGTGATTTAACTATTTACGCAAAATACGTTAAAAACAATAGCCTTTACTATTACAATCAAACAGAAAGTAAAGATTATTACGTTGAAAAATCGTATGCAGAATACGGCATTGACGCTCCAAACGTTTATATTGGAACACATATATATTCTGTAGGAGGCGTTGAAGGTACTGAAGTTTCTTTAGGAACATCTTCCGGTGTATACAAACTTACTCAAACACAAAATTCTTGGGAAATTTTAAGAAAAGTTTCCTTTAGCGTATTAGACGTCAGTGAATGGTGGTATTCAAATTCTGCGCACACTCATATTTATTATGAAAACACATCATCTGTTGGTAATTTCTTAACGAACATATCTTTTGTTGATAATACTTATACAGGATTCTTCCCTCTTGACGTTAACAAGTTTGTTGTCTGTAGATCCCCTTCAGATTCAACTGATTGGAACGTCTTCTGGAATCAAACTTTTGATGCATATTTGGATCAACAAAGTGTTGGTGAATATAGTTATTCAAAAGACCACAATACCTTATACGTTCAAAATAATCCATCTGAAGGAAAGAAAAAGAATTACACGTGGTATTAATTTGAGTTAAAATTTTGAGGTTGATTATGCAAAAACATGGTGTTTTATTAGCCATATCTTCTTTGCCTGGAAAATATGGTGTTGGAGACTTCTCTGATGAAGCTTTTAAATTCATTAATATTCTAAAAAGAAATAAGGTCGATTTATGGCAAATTTTGCCATTAAATCCAATTGGTTATGGACATAGTCCATATCAACCTTTTTCTTCATATGCATTTGATGAAATTTATATTTCATTAGAAGACCTTAGAAAAAGAGGTTGGATTGGCAAAGTTAAACATGTTAGAGCACGTTCAAAATCTAACTATGAACTTGCAAGAAAAATAAAAGAAGAAGCAATCTGGAAAGCTTTTGAATGTTTTAAACAATCTTCTAGAAATATGAAGAAACTTCAGAAGTTTATTGAAGACAATCCATACATTGATGAATACTCTACTTTTATTACTTTAAAAGAGTTTAATGACGGTTTTTCTTGGAATGAATGGAAAGTATTTGAAAATGATAGACCAGATGACTTTAAATACAACAAAGCAAAACATGCTTTTGTTCAAATGATTCTTTTTGACCAATGGAACAAAATCAAAAAATACGCTAATAAGCGTAACATTGAAATTATTGGCGATGTTCCATTCTATGTTGGATATGATTCAAGTGATGTTTATTTCCATAGAGAATCATTCATGTTAGATCAAGAAAATAAACCATCATGTATTGCTGGTGTACCTCCTGATTATTTCTCAAAAGATGGTCAAAGATGGGGTAATCCAATTTGGAATTGGGATTATTTATATAACAATGATTTTAAGGCAATGATGGATAGACTTTATTTTGCATCTAAATTCTACGATATTATTCGTTTAGACCACTTTAGAGCTTTTGATTCTTATTGGGCTATTAATCCTTCTTGTCCAACAGCGGTGGACGGTGAATGGAGATACCCAGATGGATATAGATTCTTCTCTCGTTTATTTGAAAAATATCCAGACATTAACTTAATTGTTGAAGACCTTGGAGACTTAAGACCAGAGGTTTTAACTCTAAGAGATCATTTCAATTTAGCTGGAATGAGGGAAATTGAATTCACAATTTTTGATGACGAAGTTAACGGCAAGCATTTAGAACTTGAGAACCAAGTTTATTACACATCAACACACGATAACGAAACATTATTGCAATGGATTGCTAATCTCTCTAAAAAGGATAGAAAAGCGTTATCTTTAAGCATGGATAAACTTGGAATTAAAGGTAAGAATTTAACTGAGAAATTAGTGAAATATTCTTTTCTAAGAAAAGAACGTATCTCAATTGCATCGGTTTCTGATATCTTAAATTTAAACAAAAAATATCGTATGAATATTCCGGGAGAAGTTAACGACGAGAACTGGACATTTAAACTTAATAATTTCAAAAAAATAGGCAATGAATTAAGGAAATATTTTTAAATTTCTTTTCTTAAGCCCATATTTTTTTGAATACTTATCAAAAATTTGCATCTACTTTTTTGAAATGCTTATTTATATAAGTAGATTTTTTTTAAAAACTACTTTAGAATAAATAAAATTGTATGAGAGTGAAAACGGAAACTAAAAAATACAAAATTGGTTATACATCAGGTGTATATGATTTATTTCATATTGGACACCTTAATATTTTGAAAAATGCAAAAAAGTATTGCGATTATTTAATAGTTGCAGTGAGCACAGATGAACTTGTAGAAAAGGCTAAAGGAAAGAAACCTTGGATTCCGTTTGAAGAGAGAGTAGAAATTTTAAAGTCAATTCGATATGTGGACAAAGTAATTCCTCAATATGATTATAATGATAAACTAACACCTGCCTTAGAAAATAAAGTAGATGTGATGTTTGTAGGAAGCGATTGGAAAGGAACTGAAAAATGGAACAAGATAGAGGCAGATTTGAATATGCACTCTATCGATTTAATTTATTTGCCTCACACCAATGGCACATCATCTACTATTTTAAAAGAAAAAATTGGAAAATAATTTTATGAGAATTCGCAATTTGATTGAACTATCAGAAAAAGAAAGAAACGAGTTGAAACAAGTACAATTAGATTTGCTTGTCGAATTTTCAAATTTTTGCAATGCTAATTCATTAACTTTTTATTTATTTGGTGGGACATTGCTTGGTGCAGTTCGACATCAAGGTTTTATTCCTTGGGATGACGATATCGATGTCTGCATGCCGCGTTCTGATTACGATAAGTTTTGTGAAATTTACAAAGAAAATGAAAATTTTTTTCTTCAAAATACTAAAACAGATAAAAAATATTTTTATCATTTTTCAAAACTGACAAAAAAAGACACTACCTACAATGAATATCTAACGCAAAGAATAGGCCATATTAAAAATGTTTTTATTGACATTTTTCCTATTAATTGTGTGCCAACAAAAAGGTCCTTCTCATATCTCCATTATAATTTTTGGGTTTTTATATTAAATAAAAAGTCATATCCAATTTCTTTAACTCCATTGAAGAAAAAAAAGCAAACATTTACTTACAAATTAATGACAATAGTATCTTGGATTCTACTTTGGTGGTGTTCTTATCATTTTGCATCTATTTTAAGAGATCGTTTTATGAAAAAACACCAATATGCAAATAGCGGATTATGTATTGTAGGAACTAGACTTAAAAAATATTATCCTACTTCTTGTTTTGAAGGTGAAACTCTTGTAAAATTTGAAAACCTTTATATGCCTGCACCATTAAATTACAGGGAATATTTAAAAATAATGTATGGCGATTATTTATCTTTGCCACCTTTGGAAGAAAGAATTGCACACCATTATTTAGTAGAGTTTAAGGGAACAAAGAATGAGACTAGATAAAAGAAAAAAAATATCTTTTTCTGTTGCCATTTCATTAATAAGTTTGGTGGCATCTTTTGTCTCAAGTTTTTTATTTACAAAATTTTTGTTATCTCAACCTCAAATTGGGGATGTTAACTTTGGTTTAAAGACAACAGTTGATTCTTTTGTTTCTTTTGTTTCAATTTTTACATTTGGAATGTCATCAACTTTTATCAGATTTCATAAAAAATATGCTAACGAAGAAAAGACGGTTATTTCTTGTTTTAATATTGTTACTTCAATAATAGCTATATCTGCATTAGTTTTCGGTGTTGTACTTGTGGTGTTGACCTTAAACAACGTTATTTTGAATCCTGCCGATGGTAAATACACTCAACAACAAGTTTATGATTTTCTTTTAATACTGATTGTCTCAATTTCGTATATTGCTCTATCAATTGTTCTTGGAAATAGTAAATGGTTTCTTGAATCTAAAAAATCTATCGTTTTTGTTCGAATTATTAATTTCTTAGTAATTATTTTATATCCTTTGATTTCAATTCCTGTTGTTCTTAGTGGCGGCAATATGGTTGCCGTTACAATAGTTTATTCATCGGTATATTTGTTGGGCTTTTTGTCTTATTTAATTTATCGTGTATTTATTTTAAAAAATCACGACTTGTTTTTATACAAAAATGTTAAAAAAGAAATGTTAAAAGAGATTATAGTTTTCTCTTTCTTTGTTATTGTTTCAGTTGGAATGGAAACTTTAAATCACTCTGCGGATAAATTGATTTTAACTATCTTTTTAGGAGCTGCTGAATTAACTACAATATATCAACTTAGTATGACTTTAAATCAGGTTTTGCTTTCTTTATGCAGCACAATTTATGCACCTTATCTTCCTTATTTAACAGAAGATATTGTCAACAACAAAACTGATGAAGTCCAAAAAACATACGATAAAGTTAGTAAAATTCTATTATTATTATCGTTTTTACTGCTTGTCGGTTTTGCTGCATGTGGTAAGGATTTTGTTTATCTTTGGGTAGGGGAAGGCAAAGAAATTGTTTATTACTTTACTTGTATTATTTTTGCTGCTTGGCCTTTATATTCGATGGTTATGTTTTCTACATTAATTCATCGAGCGTCAAATAAACATGTAGTAAGTTCTCTAATGCATGTTGCTTCATTTTTATTACATATTATTTTTACTTTATCATTTGTCTCATTACTTGGAATTTGGGCATGTATAATTGGCACAGCTATTTCTATGGTGAGTTTGGGTATTGGGTTTTTAATTTATAACAAAAAAGTTATTGGCTTAAAACAAAGGCAATTTTTAATTACCTTTTTTAAACTATTTTTTGCTTCTATTTTAACTATTGGTATATGTCTTCTTTTCAATTTCCTTATTGATAGCTATGTTCATATAGAAAGTAGAGTTATTTGCTTTGTATTAAAAGGAGCTTTCTCTGTTATCATATTTACCTTTTTACTGTCCATTTTTTTCCTAAAAAAAGTCAAACATTACTTTGGTTTAGCTTTTCATGATGAATATTCATTTTCTGTAACGGGGAAGGCGTCAGTTTTTAGTAGGTTTAGATTTCGCATCATTTCCAAGAAAAACAAGATTAACAAATTATTTTCTATTATTTTTATTGCATATTTTTTAATAAATTTTTCTTCCTACTATTTAGGAGGAATACCTTTTGTTTCTAGTGTGATTAATACAACAATATATGCCTATTTATCCAAATTCATATCTTATTGTTTAATTATTTCGTATATTTCCATTTTTGTTATTGCAAATGAAAGACGAGTTAAAATTACCCAGTTGCTTCCTTATTTGATTTTAATATCTATCTCTTTATTATCTTGTTTTGCCGTTCCAAAGACGATTTCTTTTATTGCAATTAATGATTATAACTTTAATGTTTATACTACATTTTCGGTTGGTATTGCTGATTTAGCAACCGGATTTCTTAATTTGTTAATTGATCTTTTTGTTATGTTTGCGTATGTGTTCATTTTTCGCGGGATAGTAACAAAACAAAATATATATCTTTTCCTTAGATTTATTGTTATATTCACTTTGTGTGAGTGCATATATTCATTAATTTTTCAATTTAATGATTACGCATATTTCTTCGCAAAAGCGACAGGAACAGGCTCTTTCCCAGGATATGAAACAAACTTATCTGCAACATTTTCGAGTAAAAATGGATTTGGTTTCCTTCTTTTTCAATGCACGATTGCATGTTATTTTCTTCTAATAAATGAAAAGAAAAAAAGATATATTCCTGCTTTAATAGTTAGCCAGTTAGTTACTTTTTTTACAATATGTAAAACAGCCTTAATCTCAGTTTTGCTTATTGACATAATTCTGTTGATATTTTATTTGGCAAGTATTTTCAAAAAAAAGAGAAAACAATTTGTTATTTGGATTGCTTCGATTGCTGCAGTTGCTTGCGTTATAGGTTTATTGTTTACTCCTTTATTTAGGAAAATTGAAATAATTGATATGATTGATAAGAAAATAATTGAATTATTCTTCTTGTCTGGTGATGCGACAATCAAGTCAAGAGAAATGATTTGGTCTTATGCTTTTAGGATGATAAAGGGGCCTTTTATTGTTCTCGGCTATGGAAAAACTGTATCGCCTTATTTTTTGAATGTTAGTTCTAATTTTATTACTCATACATTTCACAATGGTTTGTTAGATATTTTATGTAGTTATGGCATTTTTGGTGTGTTTTTGTATTTTAATTCAATTGTTAAGGTCTTTAAATTTGCTAAGCCTAAGAAAAAAGCAATTCTGTTGCAGTATGGAATCGTTATTGCGGTAATATTTGGGACATTAGCATATGGACTAATGGAGAACGTTTTTCTATTTATGAGCAGTACTAGTATTGTATTGACTTCTAACTTAGTTTTATCAGTTAATACCGATGACGAGAACGAAGAAAAATATTTATGCACATCTGGCATTAAGGAGACTTATTATGAACTTTACATCTAAGATTGCATTGCTGATGATGTTCATCGCATCTTTATCGTCTTGTTCATTAAAAACAGAAATAGTCGGTGAATTTTTGTTTGATACAAATTTTGTCTTAAAAAAAGAATTTGATTCCACTGGTTTAGAGAGATCCGATTTTTATTTTATTCACGACTCTGTTGGAACTCAAATTTTCCTAAAAAATGATAGAACATGTCGGCTTACTATAAAGTATCAAAGCGAGGAAACAAAAATCATTAGTGGAAATTATAGGATTGTTGTAGGCGATGTTGGACATTCTGGGCATGGTTCTTTAAACTTTCCAAATTATACTGTTCCTGTTAATTTTAAAGAATCTTATTGGCTAATATTTGATATGCCACCGGAATTAAATCCAAGCGGCAAAACTGACATAAGAACTGTCCAGTTTCAAAGGTGGGGATCATGAAAAAAATGTTTGATAAAAGATTTAGTTTTTATCTAGTTGTTGATTCTTTATTTGTCTCTTTAGTTTTTGTTTTTTACTGTTTTTATGAAAGCAACAAAAACTTAGGGTTGCAAATCGCTTTTTTTATTTTACTTCCAATAAGTGTCATTTTCCGTTATTTGTTTTTCATGCCAAAAGCTGGTGTTCTGAATATTAAAAATAGTACCTTATTCTTAAAAGATTCCATTCTTTTAGTATTTTTTGCTTTTATATTTGGAATTTTATACAGTTTATTTAATTGGTTACATTTGTATGCCGAAATTGAAGTAAGTGCTAATATTGCATTTACAATTTACTGTTTGATTATTGTTGTATCCAATTTTGTAACTATTAAAAAATAGTAAATTACTTATAATTTATATATGGATAAAAAGATTCTGTTTATATCTACAACCGATTTAGCCGATACCGATAGCAATGGTAGAACCTTAAGAGATGTTTTTGGTTTTTTCGAAAAAAAGAACATTTTTTGCTTTTGTACACATCGAAAGAATAAAGACTTAGATAAATTCAATGCATTTTGTGTGGATGAATCAAAATTGTATCGATTTGGTATTAATAATAAAACCATTCACAGAAACGTTAAAGATACCTGTGAGCCAGAAAAAAAATATAAAGGATTTAAAAATAAAAAAAATCCTTTGACATGCTTATTAAGAATCTTTTTATGGAACTTTTTCTGGTTTATTTGGAAAAACAAATTTAAAAAATGGGTATTATCAATTTCACCAGATTATATAGTGTACAATCCTGGCGATTTTCCTTTTATGCATAAATTAGCTACTTGGACGTCAAAAATTTTAAAAAAGAAGTTAATAGTCTACAATACTGAAGATTATTATTTTAAGACGTGGAATTATTTACACGATGATAGAGGATTTAAGTTTCTTTACCCGACATTTAGAAGAAAACTGAGAAAAAGTTTTGATAAAATGATTACCAAAACTTCTTTGTTTATTTGTAACATACCAGGTTTAACAGATTTATATAGTTCCTCGTTTCCTAACTTAAAATGTTATACATGTTATCATAGTTCTAGTTTAAAATCTATTGATAAAGAAACAGTAAACCAACATTCTTTTAAAGACTTTTATTATGCTGGAGATTTAGGAAAAGGCAGAGACGAAACATTAATGACTTTTTCGAAAAAACTAAGTAATATTTTACCCGATTCGAAAATATATGTTAACGGAACTCTTGGAAGAAAATTTACAATAGATGATTTTAAAAATACGAATAATATAATCTTTAAAGGCTTTTGCTCATATCAAGAAGTTTCAAGTAATTTGCTAAAGGATTATGTGCTATTAAATTTAGGTTTTTTAAACGAATATGATGCAAAAGATAAAAGATATGGATTTTCAACAAAACTTGGCGATTATATTTCTAGTGGAAATTTAATTATTCACTTTGGCCTTGAGTGCGAAGAGTCTAGAATATTGAATTTCAACAAGTTAGCTTTCGTTGCTGATAATGAAGAAAAATTAGTTATGTGCTTAAAACAAATCAAAGAAGGAAGAAAAAATCCTTTTTATATAAATCAATTGAAATTTAAAAAATATTTTTTAGATAGAGAAACAAATAACAAAACATTGGAAAGGATCATTTATGAAACCGACTTTTGAGTATTTAATTACAACAGTTAATAAGACGCTTGATGAAATTAAAAATTTAATAATCAAATCAAATGTCAAAGGAAGAATTCTAATTGGTAATCAACAATCTTTTGAAGAATCACAAACCGATTTTGAATTAAATGGTTCGTTTGTTAGTGTTTTCAATATGAGAAGTAAAGGCGTTTCAAAAAACAGAAATTTTTTATTAAATAAATCTATTGGTGACTTTGTCACCTTCTTAGATGATGATATGAGTTTTTTTGAAAATTCTCAGACTGTTGTTGAAAAAAATGTCTCTCAAAATTTAAAATTCAATGCTGTTAGATTTAACGTCAAAACAGACAATAGAAAACGTAAAATTAAGCAAATTCGAAACAAGAAATCTCTCTCTTTTAAAGACTTAAGTTCTTATGGCGTGTGGGGTATTTTCTTTAAAAGAGATTATTTAATAAAAAACGACATTTATTTTAGAGAAGATGTTGGCCCTGGGACAGAGATAAACCATGGAGAAGATGGAGTTTTCTTAAAAACATTTTTAGATTTTTCAAAAATTTTACAAATACCGAAATGTGCTTTTGTTGTTAGTCAAAACGAATCTACATGGCACGGACAAGAAAGAGATTTAGAAAAGGAATTAATTTCTCACGGATATGTTTATTCAATTCTTTTTGGAGAAAAAGCTTTTAAAAAATCTAAAATATTTTTATTAACACATCGTTGGTGCTATCCAAAAAGTGTTAAATTATGGGAACTTAGAAGATGGATGCGTTTAGGAATTTTAAAGGAAAGAAAAAGAAACTTAAAACTAGATGATGTTAAAGTTGTAGTTCTGGGCCCAATTGTTAATGATAAATTATCTGGTGGTGTTGGAGTTTTTGATGAAAGCTTATATCGTGGTTTTGAGTCTATTGGTATAAAATCACATATTATTTCTCTCGCAAAATCTAGTTCAGTAAATAATATTGTTGTCGGAGATGGACGTAATAAAGTTAAAAAAATTGGCCTTTATTTTAGGAAAATTGCTAAGGAAATTAAAAAAATAAAACCAGATATTGTGATTTCATCCACTCAATATAGTATGGGTATACAAACGTATAAGAAAATCTACCGTAATGCATTGTATATTCAAGTTTTGCATGGCGTTGCCTGGCCGTCGAACGGCAAATTTAAAGCATGGGCAGTGAACACTGTTGCAAAGTATTCTAGAAAAACTTTTGATTATTTATCTACTGTATCGTACTTATCATATGCGTTGAATCTTCAATACAATGGTATTAAATGTGATAAGGTTATTCATAATGGCTGTAATATGCCATTAGTGAATGAATCAACTAAGGATATAGACTTTTTGTATGTTGGTCGTCTTTATAAAGATAAACAGGTTGAAATGATTGCTGATGCTTTTGTTCAATTAGCAAAAAACAATAGCTCAATAAAGTGTGTAATTGCAGGCTATGGCGATTTAGAGAGTCTATTTGTCAATGGAAAATATAAAAATAGCTCAATTAATTATTTGGGTCGATTAACTCAAAAGGAAACTCAAGAACTTATGCTTAGAAGCAAATTTTTTATTTCAATGCATCCATTCGAAACTTTTGGAACAGTTTTTAATGAAGCAGCATTAAATGGATGCAACATAGTCACTCAATCAACTACTGGAGTCATTCCTCTATATATGAAGAAAAAATATTATCATAATGTTGATTCGGAAAATGCTGCCGAACTGTGTAAAGAATTATTAGATATTAAAAACAACTATTATCTTATTGAAGAAGACGAAAAGATTAGACTGAAAAAATATTTATCGTATGATAGAGTTGCAAAGGATTATTTGAGCTTCCTAAAAAAATAAAGCAAAGCAATGATTACTGTATCAATAATAACACCTATATATAATTCATCATCATTTGTTGGTGAAACATTTAAGAGCGTTTTAAATCAAACATTTCAAGATTGGGAATGGATTATTGTTGATGACTGTTCAACAGATAATTCTTTTGGAATTGTTTCCGATTATGCAAAACAAGATTCTAGAATTAAAGTTTTTAGGTTAGAGAAAAATAGTGGAACAGCTGTAGCTAGAAACACTGGTTTAAAACATGCTTCTGGACGTTATATAACATTTTTAGATTCAGATGATTTATTAGATCCAGATTATTTAGAAAAGCAACTAAACTTTATCAAAGATAATGGACCTTTAATTTCTGCTGGATATAGAAGAAAAACAGATAAGACTTGTACAGATTTTTATGTACCTGATGTGGTGGACTATAAATTAGATTTAAAAGGGAATCCTATATCTTGTTTATCTACTATGTACGATAGAAGCGTTATAGGAGATGTATATTTTCCTGAAGATATAGAAAAACCTGAGGATTATGTATTTTGGCTCAATATTCTAAAAAGAGGTTTTGTCTGTAAAGGCAATCATGAAATATTAGCTACATATATTATTCATTCAGGAAGTAAATCTTCTAATAAATTTAAATTAATTAAATGTATGCATAGAGTTTATCATAAGACTCAAGGAATTAACTGGTTTAAGAGTTGGTACTATGTCTTGAGATGGGCTTTGTATGGAAAGAAGAAATATAAAAATGTTAGATAACATTCAAGGAAGCATTTACAAGTATATTGTTCAAAAAAGTAACAAAAAAACGTTACTTGTGCTAGGTAATGGTTTCGATTTGAATTGTGGTTTAAATAGTAGTTTTTACAATTATTTTGAGAAATGGGTAAAAGAAAATGCTGGTATTTTCAATTTGGGCCCTAAATCTGATTCCAATATTTGGAATTGCTTGCTATACTTCGCCTTTTGGGATGATAAAAGATTTTGCAAAACGGATGATGTTGTAAAAAGTGAAAACAAAAGCAATCCGTTTTGGATGGATATTGAATCTTTCATTAAAAAGGTTGTCACCGAAGATATCGATAATAAAAAGATTCGTTTTTTTCATAACCGTAAATACACTGATGTTATTCTCGATGCCTTTGAACATAGAACTGATAATATGTATTTTTGCAATGCTGAACAATTCGTTTTTTTAAAAAAATTATTTTGTAAACGCTTTTCGTGGGACCAAGAAGATTTCGATATATATAAATTTTTATATAATGAGTTATGTGCTTTTGAGTCTGATTTTAAAAATTACATATCTGAGCAAGTTAAAACAAACAAATCTTATTGCACCAAATCTTTAAATTTGATTAAAAAATTTGAGTTAGTTAATAATTGTGCTTACTTATTTAGTTTCAATTATACTAATCCATTTCAAAAGAATGATCTTTTCAAAATCGAAAACATTAATTATGTTCATGGTTCGATTAAAGATAATGACATTATTATAGGATTTGATTCTAGCGACTTGCAAAACAACAAAGATCACTCTATTTATTTAAGCAAGGCGTGGCAAAAAAGTAAAAATGAGCTCACTAATGAACCTCTTCCTAAACAAAACGAAATTGAAGAAATTAAATTTTATGGCCATTCATTAGGACCTCAAGATTATTCTTATTTTCATTGTTTATTTGATATTTTTGATTTGTATAACGGAAAAATTCGATTGATTTTTCTTTATTCAGATTACGAAGCGACAAAAGAAAAAAATGAAATTAATGAGATTAATTACGTTTCTTCTATTTATAGCCTTCTTGACGATTATTCTCAAAGATGTGGGAAAGAAGGAGAACATAGAACCTTGATAAGTAGATTGCAAATTGAAAATCGCCTTATCATTAAGAAAATCTAATTTTCAAAAATTGTGAGTTTAGGTAAAACTTAGAAGGCATAAAATTATAAAATACATTATTAAAGCCGCTTCTTTACTAAAAGATGATAACAGATTTAAATTTCATATTGTTGGTAGTGGAAGCGAATTTGATAATGTTAAAAAACTTGCTGAAGAATTAAATGCAAGTAATGTTATATTCTATGGCCAAAAGCCTTTATCTGAAATGCCAAGATGTACGCTTTAGCAGATGCTATGTTAGTAACTTTAGAAGATAAATCTTATGCAAACATGACTATACCTGGAAAAGTACAATCATACATGGCAGTAGGCAAACCAATCATTGCGTCTATTAATGGAAGTACAGCAAACTTTATTAAAGAAAATAATATAGGTTATGTTTGCGAATCTGGAGATTACAATCAATTAGCAGAATTATTTAAAAGTTTAGATGTAAACAATTTAAAAGAACTTGGCTTTATTTCAAAGGAAAAATATTTTGAGAAATATAGTAAAGATTCTTTTATATCTTCGTTGTTGAGTCGCGTTGAAACTGTCGTTGCTTTATCACTTAAAAAGTAACATTGATGATATATTCGCGATATATCCACGTATATTTAAATTATTGAAAATAGTAGAATTTATAGAGATTTGATAAAAAGCAACAGTCAACATTAGTTTAATAACTGTTAATGCGCTGTTGGGAACATATTAAAAAAGGAGGCTAATAAACATGATTAAAATAGACAAAAATTATGTTTCGCAATTTACAGAATACAATTGGTTGGCAAACAAAATGGATTCTTCTTTTGAAATTCCTATTAATGATGGAAAAACTAAAATAATTTTTGGATTTAATGGGATAGGCAAATCTTCATTTACAAAATGCATGAGAGATAACAATTCTGATAATCTTAGATTTTTAGATTATGAGTCTATTTTTGATGAAAACAAAAACGAAATAATTATTTCCCCATTTATTAAAGACATTAATGAATGCTTCACAAATCTTGTATCATTCAAAAATCAATTGAATTTTACAATTTTGAGTAAATCTCAAGGATACACTAAAACCAATGCTAACAAAGGACCTAGTTTTATGAAAGCGTTTGTTTCTTCGTCTTCTGCAAAAAGTGAAGCGGAAATTAAATGCGACGATACAACTTACCAAGCATTTTTAAATCGTAATAAAGAAATTACTCCAAAAGTATTATTCGATGTAGTAAAAGAACTTGATTCTGTTACTGCATCTCAAGACGAACTAAACAATTATAATACTTCTAAATACAAAATGTTTTTAAATGAAAGTAGACAATATACTGATAATTTAAAAAATGAATGTCCAGTTTGTGGTTCAGTTTTTGATGATATTAACGCCTTGATTGATTCCAAAATTGCATCTTTGAAAGATTCTGAATCTAAGCTAGTAAAACTAATGGAGGACAAAGGCTATAGTCATCAAACATCAGATATAGATAAATATATAAATTTATGTAATGAACTGAAAGCAGATCCAAAATTATTAAACGATTTTGTAATATGCGGTAATGATTTATCACTTCATACAAATTTAAGTTCGATAATATCGAAAAAAACTCAAGAAGAAGCGAAATTAGCATCATTAGAATCTCAAAAAACGGCGAAATATTTAGAAATTAAAAACAAAGAAAATCAGTTTAAAAATGATGTTTCTAAATATCTAAAAGTTCCAGTAACAAATATCCAATTTAACGATAGCAGCAAAGAAATTAAAATTATTTTAGATAGAGAAGCAAATAAATATTCTACTGGAGAAAGACATATTTTGTGGTTCTTAGTTGAGATTTATTCTTTTATCGGCAGTGATTCATCCACACTGATCATGGATGACCCGGCTTCTAGTTTAGACTTAATAAATATGTATAAAATAGGTTTTGAAATTGTTAAGTCTAGAAATTTTCAAAATAAGAATATAATTGTTTTTACTCATTCTACTGATTTAATTAATATCATCAATTCTCAAATTCCTGGCGAGTTTGATGTGTATTACATAGAGGAATATAATTCAAAGTTGTTTTGTGATGAAATAGATTATAAGCAGCGTAACGACATTCCAAATATAATCACTATTGATAGATTGGAAGGAAAAACACCTAACTTATTTAAATCATTGAAAGAACGTGAATCAGATCCGCTTTCACCCGAACACTTGGTTTATCATTATGGCTTAAATGAGCATCAGTCGCAATATGATTCTTCTCTTTCGAATACTTATTTAATTGATTTAATTGATAATTTTTCTTCTTTGCAAAAAACAGAATTTTACAATGATTGTTTTGAAAAGATTAAATATCTATTGGCAGTTAGAGTCTGGCTAGAGAAGAAATTATATAATTTGATTCCTTCTGTTGATTCTGTTAGAAAAACAGATTTTTTAACTAAAGATCAAACCATTCAGCACAAGATTAACAATCTCAAAAACGTTGGAAAATATGGTTCAGATTTATTTGCGGTTAATAATATCACACTTGAAACAATCACTTGTAAAAAAGTAATGTTGAATCAAAATCTACATTATTATAGTCAAGTACAGCCATTTGCATATGCTATGAACATATCATTAGATGATTTAAACGAAGAGATTAATGAACTAAAAGCCCTGTTTTAATCTTAAATAATTCATATGATTTAGGGACAAAGAGAAGTTAATACAATGTATTAAGAGGAGACAACAAATCTCCTCTTTTTAATATTAAATAATACTAGTGATTTGATATTGAACTTATTAGATAAGGATAATTTTGTAATAAAGAGAGTATTTCTTGTTCCATCTAGAAAGAGTAAATGAGCCTTTTAAGTCACAGGACAATTTAATTATATTATTCTTAGACTAAAAGCTGGATTTAGAACAAAAACTGAATTAATTATGAGATTTCGCGACAAAATGGTAAGCGGAAATAATAAAATTACTTTCAATATTCAAAGTGTTATAATACCGTTATGAGGTGTTTTCTATGAACTATATTCCAACGTTAAATTTAAAAATAAAGCAGTTTAAAGATAGTTTTAATCTAAATCATTTACCTAATTCAGAATTATTTGAACGTTTTGTTAATCGTTCGCTTCTAGAACTTCACCAATCGTCATCAACTTCAAAAAGACCTAGTGTGCTTGACGCTGCTTCTACAGGTGGTAAGGACGATATGGGCATTGATGGTTTATTTATTTTGGTTAATAACATTGTCGTTACTTCTGTTGAAGAGATTCAAGCGCAAATTGAAGGAAATAAAAAAATTGATATTGATTTTGTTTTTATACAATCAAAATATCAGGACAAATATGATAGTGGCGAATTGGGGAAATTTTTAGATGGAATCATGGATTTTTTATCTGAAATTCATAATGAACCACATAATGAAAAAATTGACGACCTTATTAAATTAAAAGATTATCTTTTTTCCGATGAAGTTATGCTTAGTTGGTCTAGTTCTCCACGGGTCAAGTGTTATTATGCAATTTGTGGGGATTTAAGAAACGATGAACATTTTGAAGGAAAATTAAAAAATTTTAAGGATTCTGTCTCTAAATTGAATAACTATTCCGATGTTTCAATTAAATGCTTAGGCGCAAGAGAGTTATTAAATGTTTGCAACGATATAGAAAATTCTATAAAAGTTGTTTTAAATACCCTTGGTAGTATAGGATTTGATGAAACTGTTGGCGTCGATAATTCTTTAATGATTCTTTGTAGAGCTAAGGAGTTTCTGCACATTTTAGTGAATGAAGATGGTTTAATGAGAAGGTCTTTTTTTGATGATAATATCCGCGATTATCAAGGAAAAACTACAATTAATGAAGAAATAATGAGCACATTGATTAATCAACCATCATCATTTTTGTTGAGAAACAATGGGTTGACGATTGTTTGCAGTTCAATAACTCCAGTAAATAGAAAAATAACATTAGAAAATCCTCAAATTGTAAACGGATGTCAAACCTCAAATGTATTATTTTTAGCACATAAAAATGGCATAAATTTAGAGGAAGTAACTTTAGCAATAAAAATAATTGCTACAAAAGAGGCTGCTGTTATTAATACAATCGTTAAAGGAACAAACTCACAAAACATTTTGCCTTCATCATCCTTTGAAACAATTAAGCCCTTCCATAAAGAATTCGAAGAGTTTGTTTCATCAGTTCAATCCGATGTCAACAATCAAAACAATAAAATCTTTTATGAAAGACGATCAAATCAATACTACCATGATAGTTCAATAAAAATATCTCGTATGTTTAGTTTGGATACACTTACAAAATCTTTTATTTCAGTTTTTCTAAGATCTCCTCACGATAATGTCCAATACATAACTAATTTGTTAGAAAAATATAGAAACCAAATCTTTTGCAACTATCACTCGTTTTACCCTTACTTTTTATCAGTACTAATGCTTTTGAATTTTGAAAGATATATGCAGGATGGTCTAATTGATAATTTGCATGATAAATTCAAATACCAAATTTTATACATTCTTGGCTATATAATGTCGGGGAATGTTGACTTAAACATTAATTCTTATAAAGTTCAAAATACCTCGAAAGAAATGATTAAAACTTGCTTCGATTATGATAAGTATCTTGAATACTGTAAAAAAGCTATTAGTATATTTGAATCATGTAAAACAAAATGGATAGAATCATACGGGGCCAAGTTTGAAAGAGCGATTAAAGATAATAAAAATTTTACAAAATTTTTAATTGCATTTATCCATAACGACGATTTGGATAAAATTGAATTTGATGAAGATGAAGAACAATTGTTTTATGGTGTTGTTGTTCACGAAAAAGAAGACAAGACCGGCCTTCATTATGGATTCATTAGTGCAGACCCAGAAAATATTTTCTTTCACCAAAACGATAATCCTAATGTAGATTTTGCTAATATTATTCATAAAAAAGTTTTATATTCTGTTTTTTACGATTCGAGAAACGGCAAAAAGAAAGCAAAGATTTCAAAAGTTTTATAGTTTGTTTAAGAGATTCAAATTGCGTCCGATCTTTGTTTAGATGAAGAAAAATTAATTAAACCTGTTATTGATTATTATGTTTGTTCGTTGGTTGAAGCCAAATTACTCAACGGAAAAAGTTATTTAGTTGGCAACAATAATAATAGATTGAATCCCCCAGATTACTTAATTAAGGAATTAATCGTAATAAAAAACAATCAATTACCAAAAAATACTATAGAAATTGCTACATATTAAATTTTTGATTGTTTTTGGCGATTAATAAAGTTTCGATTTATCGAAACTTTTTTTATTAATGCCAGCAATTGCCATTACACAGAGGTTTTGTTCAAAAGTAATAAAAAAAGAGGATTTTTGCTATAAAAACTTCAATTTTCCTCTTAATTTATATAGATTCCGAACTTAAGATTATGCTTAGTCTTTCTGATGTAGTAAGGTTCCTGCTCAACAAGTATGTCCTTATCCATATTCTTGATGTCGCTGATGCTCTTACAAGTTCCTAATACAAAGGTTATATGATCTCTATCATGGATGATCACTTTGGAGAAGATTTTCTTAAGCGGTATATCTTCTAATGAAGCAATCGTCTTAGTTAGTGGCATGATAGCTTTCTTAAATTGATACAAATAATCATTAACTCCATTTGCGGTGGAGATCTCATTCTCTGGCATGACTTTTTTCTTATATAAAGGTTTTAGTTTCTGCTCATAAGCCTTATTAACATCTTTATAGAATTCATCATCTATATCTTTATATTTATTAAACTTGGTTTGAAGCTCATTAATTTGAGCCATTATGCTTTCGATTTCTTGTTGCTTATAAATTACATTGTTTTTCTCTTCAAATGACTCTTCAAGTAATCTAATGAAGTTGTGCTTATTTACAATGATTCTATTCACTACCTTAATGGTGATAAGATCAACAACATCTAATGGCAGATCTTCATTTTTACATACTTTTCTCGATTTATTTGAGGCACAAACGAATATTCTAGATTCTGTCGGCTTGCTCCTATTGATTATCTTGAAATTATAGTTTTTACCGCATTTGCCACACATATAGAGACCGGAATAGATACTTTTATTAAAGCAGAGTTTTCCATGCATTTTATTATTTTACCCATAATAACCCCGAAAGTTTTCACGCATTTGATAGAGAAAGATTTTATTCATTTATTTTAACTATAAAAAAGTATTCAAAAGAAAGTGCTAAATGGTATAGAAAAGATTACTTTTATAAAAGATTAAGTAAATATTTACGTAAAGAAGATATTGATTCTTATTGGAGTTCTTTTGTAAATATAAATGATTTTTTAAATTTGAACCCAATAGCAGTTGTTAAAAAGAATAGCGATATAATGCATGATTCATTAAAACCAATATATGAAATAAAGCATGTTGATAATGAAAAACTTTTATCATAATAAAATTTTTAAAATTCAATCTAATAAAAAAGACCGGGTAAGCGGTCTTAGTTTTTTGGTTAATGTATTTTAACCATCATGGATTCCGGGACATCAAATTCAGCATCTCTATCATTATTGTGATGCGAACATGATGGAATTATATACCAACTATTATCTGTTGAACCAACTTTTTTAACGTGTGCACCAAGCACCGCTTGTTCCATACAACCATATACTACACAATAGTATGGCCAAGATTGTCCAGATTTAGCAATCCAGAAATCTTTCCAAGAGTTATATCCGTAAGCTACTCTGTCTGCGGAACCATTAATATTTTTGACTCGCATTACGTTTTTCACCACCTTTCCGGTCCATCTGCAATTTGCATTGCGTCTAAGGCCGTGGTAGGATATTGATGCTATAAGTCCTGTTTAGCCACGCTAGATGGGTCTTTTTTCTCTTTTTTCATTTTTTGTTGCCTTGAGACACTAATATAGTAAAATAAATGTATAAAAATTACAAGTTAAATGTAAAAAAAATACGGATGAAGTGAAATTTTATTACAATAGATTTGCATTTTAAATTATTTTATTTATAATAAAGTTAGAGGTGATATTATGTTAAGAAAGTTTACGGTTGAAAATTTTAAATCGTTCAAAGATAAGATAACATTTGATTTATCAAATCCAAGTAACTATAGTTTTAATGAATCATCCGTTCGAAATGGAATCGTTAATAATGGTGCGATTTTTGGGATTAATGGAATAGGCAAGTCAAATTTTGGCTTAGCATTGTTCGATATTGTTAATACACTTACTGATAAATATAAACAATTTAATTTTTATGATAACTTTATTAATTTAAATACAAATAAACCATTTGCTTTTTTTGAATATGAATTTTTATTCGACAACTCAATACTCATTTACAAATATTCTAAGAGAGATGTTAATGAATTAGTTAGTGAATCATTATCAATCGATGGTAAAGAATTAATTTATTATGATTTTAGAGAGAATAAGGGCTTTTCAACAATTCGAGGCTCCGAAAACCTAATTTTAAACATGAAATCACTTAACTCGCGTGTTAAGTATATCTTAAATACAAATCTTCTTTCTGATAATGATCATGTATCAAAAATATTGCTACAATTTAAGGATTTTGTTGATCGCATGCTTCTTTTCTATTCACTAAGAGATAATAATTTTATTGGGTATGCAGATAAAGGAGAATCGTTGTCTTCTATTATTATCAAAAAAAATAAAGTTAAAGAATTTGAAGATTTGTTAAACTCGCAAGGACTAAACCTTGAAGTTGTTGGTGCAAAGACAGTTGATGGAAGGGACGAACTTTTAATTAAATATAAGAACGGGTTTGCAAATTTTTTCAAGGTTTGTTCCACAGGAATGTCAGCTTTAGCATTATTCTTTTCATGGTTAATTGAACTTGAAAATTGTTCATTAGTTTATATTGATGAATTTGATGCATTTTATCATTATGAATTAGCGGAAAAAATTATTGAAATTATAAAAAAACACAAAAAAACTCAAATTTTTGTTTCAACCCATAATACTGATTTATTAAGTAATGATCTTCTCAGACCAGATTGTTACTATATATTAACTTGTGATAAATTAGAGTCATTAAACAAGTGTACAGAAAAAGAATTAAGACTTGCTCATAATTTACAAAAAATGTTTAAGGCCGGAGCTTTTACTGATAGATGAAGAAATCGATGATTCTTATTGTTTATGAAGGGGAAAATAGAGAAGAGAAAATTTTTGAAAATCTAATTTCTATTTTCTTTTCGGGAAAGAATCAAGTTTTGATTATTAAAGCTCCTGCCGAATCAAATATAATAATGCTATATAACAAACTTTGCGTTGATGAAGATGCCGATATTTTAGAATTAATCAGAGAAAGTTCAGAAAAAGGAGCCGAAATACTAAAAAATTATAAGAGAACTGATTTTTCGGAAATATATCTCTTTTTTGATTTTGATGAACACTCTAATAACGGAAAAGGTAACAACCTTGAAGCTTTATCGCATATGCTTGAAAAATTTGATAATGAAACTGAAAACGGTAAATTATTTATTAGTTATCCGATGGTTGAAGCGTTAAGAGATTCAAATTTGCATAATTGTTTTACTTGTTCCAATGATTGCTTTATAAATAGGGCTGATTTTGGTAAATATAAAGAAATAAGTTCTCATAACAATTTAACGGCAAATTTTTCAAACTATAATTTCTATATATGGAAAACGCTTTCTAATTTTTATTTGAATAGACTGTGCTGTTTGTTGAAAATAAATAGGTTTGATTTTGAAGTACATTACAATATAGCAACTCAAATTAATATTTTCGAAAATCAATTAAAGGGATATGTTAATTCAGATAGTTGTTTTGTTTTGTCTTCAATACCAAATTTTCTTCTTACATATTCTAGAAAAAATTGGGATTCCTTGATAGGAAAGAAAAAAATGCCAAAGTTCGATAAATGCAAGAACAACAAAATTATTAGCTAATATAAAATTAATATTCTTAACTGTTTTCATTGTAGAATTAAAAATGCAATCCGCCGTTCTGATGTCTTTTCAGATAATGGATGCTCCGCCAGCCCTCAAAAATTATCATGCATGGTTATATAAAAATGGTTTCGATATTAATTCGCCAAATCCAACCAATGCATTTGTATCTTCTTTTTATGGAAATATGTCATTGTGGAAGACGAATTATTCACAGGGAATAGTCGTAAAAGTTGATGGAGATGATGATTATTTCATTGTTATGGAATGTAGTTCAAAGAATAAAGGCTATAAACATTCGAGAGTCGTTTTGACATTAGGCGGATGTTTGTAAAGGTTCACTGGTTTTAAATATTTTTCACATTAATTCACATACAAACTGCATTACCTGGTCAGATTATAATGATTATAAAGGAATGAGCGGTTTGGGCTTTCCTAGCTAATTAAAAACATTAAGACGCAATACATCATTACTCAAGAAAACCCGCTTTGAAATGATGAAAAATTAGGTTTTTTTGCAAATTTAGAGATGGGTATTATTATTGAATTGTTGTTACAATACGCATCACTATGTTAAATAAAGAAAAAGACACGCATTTGCTTTACGTGTCTCGGCATTAATTCTTGATGATAGATTATTGAAATAGAAAACAAGAGTTGTAATATATTAGTGAGAAAAGATAACAGGGTAAGACTTTGTTGTTTCCATGAATAGGAGGATATTATGATAGCTTCATCTTTAATTTTGACGGCAGTTACGACATTAAGTGGGGTTAACAATGTCGCTAAGGCGAATAAAATAGAAATATTAAAGCAAAACTCAATTGAAATAATCCAAAAAGCATCAACAGAGTTTGAATTTGATGTAATTGGATTGAATATAAATGACCAGTTTCAAATTACAAAGGAAAAAATTCTTTCGTTTTATGAAGAAAATAATCTTCTTAATGATGATTATATTGAAGCTATGAAGACGAAAGTGGTAGAAGATGACTCTTTTCAAATCACTAATATCGAAAGTTATGAATTATCTAGTTTTGATAAAATATCAATAAAAAATATGATTAATGATATTCGTGAAATAAGCATTGTAGAGAATAACAATAATTTGAGATTTAAAAGTGGGAATTTCCAAATTCCAGCGGAAATTTTTAGTGATTTAAATAATAAAGACAAAAGTGGAAGCAATCAGAACGACAATCAGCAAGATGGGACGGCAACATTTCAACATACATTGCCAATTTTGGAATATAATTCTTCTAATGTTACAAGTACTGTTGGTGGAAAGGTCGATGGTATAAATTTTGTTGGAATCATAGCAAATAGAGATTCTTGTATAGGTTTGTACAACACCGTTGCAAGATTTTTAAATAATCAAGTTATGTATGGTGCGAGTGGAATAAAAGGGCCTGCCTCTATGATAATTGAAACCTTATTGACACTTACTCCAGCGCCGGTAACAACCGTTATAAGTGCGCTCGTTGGATATTTCACTGGATTGTGGTCATCATTCTGCTCTTTGTTTACATCGGGTGGCCCAATAGGGATTGTTGTCGGTTTGATAATCGGCCTTGTTGAGCTGCATGCATTGCAACTCTAGTTACTATGTTTGTAATGGGTGCACAAGGGAAAGGCTTTGCTGTTGGTTGGAAAGTGTATAATTTGTTCAATTGGAAGTGGTACTGTGGCGAAGCAAATTAACGACAATTTTTATGACAGGTTTATAGATGAAAGTGCTCTTCAAAATATTCCTGATGAAAAAACTAAACAAAAATACTGGGTTTTATATTTTTCTTTTATACTATTCTGTCTAATCTCTTCATCACTTCCAACTTTTGTCGGTTATTATTTTAAACATATCTTTTCGATAATTATGTTTATATGGTATGTATTATTCATTTTTTTAGCGGTGTTATCGTTTATTAAAATTCTAATGATTGATAGTAAATATAAAGTATTTAAGAATCATTTATTATTCTTATTGAGTTTGCCATACATTATCCTGATGATACTTATGCTTACTCTTCCGATTTTTACAACACAGTTTGTGCCTTTGGAAAATGGAGCATTCGAAGTGAACTTCAACCCATTCTTTTATTTTTTATTTTTTCTTCCCCTCTTTTTTGGCTACACGATATTTATCTATTATGCATTTATGAAATGTTTCGCAAAATATGTAAAAAAGCATAAAAAAGATGTTTTTAACTAACTCTATACTAAAAAAGATTTTTTAAATACTGATTTCCGAGTCATAATATAACTCAAGTTAAAAAAACAAAAACAGAACGCTCAGATATGGAGAAAATTTTAATTAAAAATGCAAAAATTGATGATTTAGCGAGCATCGATCCCACAGATTCTGAAAAATCAAAAGAACAGCTTGAAATTGTTAAAAAATTAGATGATTTAGATTAATAAAAGGAGATTAACTATTAAGAATCAAGATAAAAATTCAAAATAATTAATTTCCATAACGAAAACATTCCAAATAACAATGGAATTAAAAAAATATTGTGATAATTCGCAGTAATTATCTAAAAGATGATAAGTCAAAACGAGTATTACTTGTTTCGACTTAACTAATTCTAAGTAATCCCTAGTAGCAAGTGATTACTTTGTAATCTATAAGAGAAAGTTCCACAAAGAGAACTGTTTTCGTTATACAAATCAATTTTCTCTTGATTTCTAATAGTTAAAAACCCCCTTTCTTAGAAGCAGTAGAACCATATTTATTTTATCTAAAATGTTGCAACGACTTTGTCAAATAACAAGATAATTCGTTTTATCTAAAGAAAATCACTCTTTTAATGAGTGATTTTTTTGTGCACAAAGACCATCGTAAATGATAATATTGTGGTAACGATGAATATAGATTACGCATAGTTATTAAAACAATATAGAGAAAAGATGTTTTTGTCACAAAGAGATTTGGCATCAAAGCTTGGTATTTCTTACACAACGGTTAATAGATGGAAAACTGGAAAGTTTGTTCCAACTATTCAAATGAAGAAGAAACTATATAGTCTTTTTAAGAAAGCAGGATTGATTAAATAACATAATTTAGGATTAAGCCCTATTTATCATCTGACAACAAATTTATAAACATGAAAGTTAAATGAGGTTGTTGTCGCATTTAGTGATTAATAAGCATCTTATTAAATGAAAGGTAGCATTTGTGAACGAAAAAGATTTTGAAAATGCCTTTAAAAGAGCGTTTCAAAAATGTGATGAAAAAGGCGAAATGAAGTGCTTGAGAAAATTTATAATGAGTATTACAAAATCGTTTGTTTTTGTATCTCAAAAAATGTCCAAGGAGACGCTCTTATCGAAGATTTGGCTCAAGATACGTTTATAAGATTCTTTGAAAATGCACGGACAGTGAGGGGTTCAGCGAAATATTGCCTTGTAAAAGTCGCAAATAATCTCAACTTAGGTCTTGATCACATTGATTATGATGGTTGTCTACATTGGATGCGGCACTGATTGACATAAAAACTTGACAAAAATGCAAATATATCAAAAGTGTAAAACAAAATAATTTAGAAACTGCAAGTTAGAACTTTACAATACTTGACAAAATGTGTAGACACTTTATAATTTAGTCATGAAACAAATTATCAAAGACCTAATTAACAACTTGTGGAATGGTAAAGCAAATGTTATCCATGTTAATAAATCAATGGATGTCAGTGATGTTTTATTGCGTGATGTAAAAAATGCAATCGACGAGAATAGCAAAAACTATTTCTTTTTCCATGCGTATCCAGGTAACACGAAAGATGTCGATTTACTAAACAACATCCAGAAAACAATGTATTTGTTAAAAGATAATAAGATGGTTTTTATAATCCAAGATCTTTTCTATTTTCAGTCTCCTCAAGCTATTATTAACGCTTTTTATGGTAAAAAAAATATTACCGCTATCATTACTACAAATATTGATATTGTTTATGCTTTAAAAAACGATGATACACAAATACGTGGTCGTTACACGAGATATTTTTTGGCTCCAGAATTATACGGAGATGTAGTAGATACAAGTGATTACCATTTGGATGGACTATTTAATTTCTTTTCAAAAAAAGAAGCAACAGAAATATATAAGTATATTGTTTGGCATAGTGGAGAGGTTTTGTCCTTTAGACAGCTATATGAATCTATTAAGGTAAATAAAACTCTTCCATTTTATATTGAAGCGATTAATTATATGAATAAGGCTGGCATGATTTATATCCTTGAAAGAGTAGAGATAAAAGAAGGAAAAAAACTGTCTTCTGGAATTGTTTTTTATCCAACTTATGTTTCTGATATTGATTTAACAGATTTGCCAAATGAAAAGAAATTCAAATTAAAAAACGAAGCTTATCTCGTTGCTAAAATGTTTTCTAATAATTGCATGGTTTATCGTGCGATATCTTATTATGGCGATACGATTGATGGAAAATATAAATCTAGAGTGGAATTCAACCGTGGATTTCTAATTGAATATTATGACCGTAAATGCGTTATTAAAATTGATTTTGACGATGATGATAATGCAATTGATAGATTTAAAAAAGCAAAGAGCAATATTCCTCATATGATTGCAGTTCTAGGGCAAGTGGAACTAAGAGTAGACAAAGACGGTATGGCTTATTGTGGTTTACAAACGTTGTTTGAGAAAGGCTTAGACGGCTATGGCGGATTTCCAAAGAACTAAAGAAGTTGATACATTATTATCATTTATTGGTAATGGCAAAGTTAATATTGTTGCTGGTTTAAGAAGAGCTGGAAAGACTTATCTATTAGATACAGTTTTTGTAAACAAACTAATTAATGAACTAAAAACCTATGTTGAAAAAGATATTGGTATTCTTTACCTTGATAGTGTCGATAAAGACATAAGAACAGAGGTTCAACTCGACTCTGCGCTTGCTAATTTAGCTAAAAATAATAAGAAAATCATCATTATTGATGAAGTTCAGTTAGCAACTGGCTTTGTTAATTCATTAAAAGCATTTGTAAAAATGCATCCAGAGATTGCCGTTTTTGTAACTGGATCTAATAGTGATATTCTTTCTAAACAGATTATTGCTATGTTCCAAGGTTCTGCAGAAACGCTTATTATAAATCCACTAACATATAAAGAAATAATAGAAGAAATTCCTGACTATCCTATTGATACTTATGTTGCTTATGGTGGGTTGCCATATATTGTATTAGAAAAGCAAGAGAAAAAAGCGATTGAATTAGAAAAGATATTTAAAGAGTTATACGAAAGAGATGTTGAATCCAAAATAAATAAAACTTTGAAGTATTTATCAACTGTCCACGCAAAAGAATTAATCAATTTAATTTCTTCTTCAGCTTCTCCGGTTAGCCCAGCTTCGATTGCGAAGAAGTTTTTGCATGGTTTAAGTAGGAAGGGATTAGATGAGGTTATTGTCGTAAAAGAAATCAACGACATTTTATCTATTCTTGAAGATTGCTTTTTATTAAAGCACATTTTAATAGACGATTATGAAAAAAGAACACCATTAGAGAATATTGGTCTTAATAAAAAATACTACTTTGCTGACAATGGTTTAAGGTACATTAAATGTTTTGACTTATCAAAGGCTATGGGCTATTGCTTAGAAAATGCTGTATTTATTCATCTTTCCAAGAGAGGAATTATTCCGACAGGTTATCTTATGCTTGGAGAGAAAAATGACATAGTCGGTGAAATTGATTTTGATTATATGTTCGAAAAGAAGCAATATCTTCTCCAAGTTACTCACACAATTAACGAAAAGGATTATAAAAGAGAGATTGGGAATCTTAAAGATTTACCTTCTTCATTCATAAAACAAGTTGTATATATGAATAACATAACTGGAAAAGAGGAAGAAGGAATTACTTATCTACGCGGCAAAGAATTCTTTACTAAATAAGAATTGTGCATACTTACTCAACTCAATTAGCGCCATCTATTTATGTATTTAGCGATCATATTGAAGTTTTTTCTTACGGGAATCCACTGTCTGTTCAACCTAAAGAAGAGTTCCTAGATGGTGTTTCAAAGCCTATCAACCCTAAACTCATGGATATTTTCATGAAAATTCATAAATCAGAACCAAGTGGTAAAGGCGTTAATACGATTAAGAAAAAGTATGGTGAAGACGCTTTTGTAATGAATAGTGAGTCTTTTACTGTTTCTATTCCGTTTAATGAATTAGCTTTGGAGGATAATGTCCCTCAAGATGTCCTTCAACAATCCGAGATAGATATTCTTATCGAAGCAATTAAGAAAAACCCAAATATAACCAGAGCAGAATTGGTTAAGCTTATTGGCAAGACTATCAAAACTGTGGGAAGAATAATTGTTTGATTGGAAAATGAAAGGAATTTTCCTTTCATAATCAGAAATCTATATGACGAAATACAAAAATGCCAAACATTATCTCAATATGATTTATTAGAAACGGAACTTTGAAATAGAAAAATAACTAAAAAATATGGCTGTCATTTTAAAAAATATTTGCTGATAGTATTCATAATTTAAATTTGTTTCTAAAGTTGTATTTATCAAGCACATTTTTCTTTCTTTTCAAATCGACATGTGTATATATTTCAGTAGTGGATATTGATGAATGACCCATCAGTTCTTGAACAGTTCTCAAATCGCCTCCATTTGATAAAAGATTTGTGGCAAAAGTATGTCTTAGACAATGAGGGGTATATGTACTAGAAATATGCAACTCTTTTAGCAATTGTTTAAACAGTGAATCTATTGAATGAGTTCCTAGTCTTTCTTTATTTTTGTTCAAAAAAAGATAATCGTTTTGGCATTCAACACTTTTTCTTATTCTCCAATATCTTTGAAGATTAGACCAGCAATCATTGTTTGGGATATATGCGATTCTTTCTTTCTTTCCTTTTCCATGAATGATAATTATTCTGCTGGCAAAGTCAATGTCGTTGATTTTAATGGTACTTGCTTCATTGATACGGATACCAGTAGTTATTAGCAAATCAAATAATGCTAAATCGCGATTAGATTTGAAGCAATCATACATAGATGTGCATTTGCTTCTTTGACTATATAGGTGAAAGAGCATTTTTTTGATGATTGATATCGGCATTGTCTTTGGGATGCTTTTTTCATCTTTAATGTTTAAAGCAATCTCTTTAGTGTAATTGACTTTAATTTTCTTATTAACTTTTAAATAATCCAAAAATAACGATATCGATATTCTTTTCCTTTTTATTGATGATGCTTTATAACCACCTTTTATTAGTGATTGAAAATAAGATGCAACAGTCATTTTGCTTAACAAATTGTCCTTAAAATGCGAAATGAATAAAGATACATCATATTTATATGCACTTATTGTTTCTTTGCTCTTGTTAGATGATGATTTCAAGTGATCTACATATTCATCCAGTAATTTCATCATTTTCATACTTTCTATTCCTCCTGTTTTTTGTTTGTAAATATAACAAGAAATTGATAAAATTTTCTTACAATAATTAGGAATTATGGAGACAAAACAATGGGTATTTTTGATTTTGAAAAATCATTGATCCACAATGATGAAACCATAGGCAATAGTGATTATTTTTCAGAGTTGCTACAACAACCAAGAAGCAGTCATAAGAGAAACTCAGCAAAAGATGTTACAGTTTCAAACATATTCTCCAAAAGACAATGTTGGTCATTTTCTTCTTTAAAAAACGTTTTTTTCATCAACACAAAATTAAGCAATTTTTCATTTCAAAGTTGTTATTTGGATGGATGTTGTTTCATTAATGATAAGAAAAAGAAATGGCTTCATACAGTTTATTACACCAATTCTTTTGTAAAGAACACAACTTTTAAAAAAATCGATTTTACCAATGTAGATTTTTCAAATGCTATTTTCCAAAACTGCATTTTTTATTCAGTCTCTTTTAGATCATGCAATTTTATGCACTCAAAATTTATTAATTGTTCATTTAGATTTGTTTCAATGCGATATTCTAATTTTGAGTATTCTATGTTTATAAATCCTTCCATAAGTTCATCCGTCTTATCGTTTAATCAATCACCATACATTATTGGTGGCATTGAAATGGTTAAAAATGGTAAATATATTAGACTCAATCAAAAAGGTGTCTTCATGAAAGCTAATGAATATGGCGATTATTTTCAAGACTTTATTAATTATTATTTAAAAAAAAACGAATTCTTCCCTCTTGTTAATCTTTATATGAATTTAAAAGAAGTCGAAAAAGCAAAAGAAGTTGCTTCAATGGGATTTAAAAAGGCAATCATGTTAAATAATCATGAACTAGCTTTTTCGTTTGCCAGATTGATTAATTATTATGGATTTTTATCTTTTGATGAAAAAAATAGCCTTCTTGAATTTGCGAATCAATCATTAGTACAGCAAGAAAATAACGATTATTTAAAAGAAAGATTCTTTTCAATTCAAAATATTGAAGAAGAATTGTTATATCGACCATCTCAAGGCAGCATGCTTGTTGCAATTTTTAAAACTAATTTGCTCGAGGGTGATGAAAGACTAAATGATACATTAAAAGATATCGATGAATTTGGTGAGGGGTTTAGCGATGAAAATGGATATCATGTTTTAAAAGTCTCGCACAACTCTCCGTTCGAAATAGTTTGTTTGATTGTAGGGTTTATTGGGAGTGTTGCTTCTATTTCAAGCGTTATCGATACGGTTATCAAAAAAATCAAGGAGCGGAAAGCTAAAAAAGATAGCCGCAACAACGAAGTTGATAATGTTGCTATTTCTGGGGCGAATGTCACCATTACATATTCTGATGGCAAGGTAATAAGAATTGAAAAAAAGATAAACTAATATCTTTTATAAATAAGTTTTAATAAGTACGTCTTGTTATCATATTCTTCGTATTGTTCTACAGCATCTGTCTTTATTTTATAAAGATAGCCATTATTAATTCTTTTAACATTAAAGAAATCCTCGTTCGTTAATATAATCGAAGAATAATTAATAACTAATGTTTCACATTTTTTAATTGTTTCTAAATCGAAGAATTCTTTTGAAAACCAGGAAAAATAATTCAGCTCTTGCAAAGAAGGTAAACCGTTATCCTTTAACGACATGTTGATTAAAAAGGAAGATGCTTGAAAGCGAGCGTTTATTTCGATTGCGTATAGTGTGTTTTTTCGATCACGCATAAAATCGACACCACATATACCTCTATATCCAAACAATTGCATCTTATGGGCAATTTCTTTAGCTGCAAAATAAGATGACTTAAGAATTTCGTTACCAAGTATTTCGTTAGCATTGATAAAGTCTGCGCCTTGATATGATTGCCTTTTTAGGTCGATTATTTGTATGGATGGTTGGAATATTATTACATCTTTTTCACTTATCAAAATATGTCTATTAAAGCTAATTGTGTTTTCAATAAATTCAGAAACAAGGTAAGTGGTTTCGGGTTTTGTTTCTAGTAATAACTCATCCTTTCTTAATAAAAGAGTATTGTCACATCCTGCGCCATAAGGCTGTTGCAGAACGAACAATTCAGTATCCTTAAAATATGATGAAAGAGCTTTGTCATTTATTTGAGAACCTTTCAAAACAACATATTTCGGAAATTGAAAAGAAGACAAATTGAATAGTTTTCGAAATTCGATTTTATTATTAAATAAATCAACAACTTTTTTATCGTTTACAACAAGAAAATTATTTTTAAATAATTTCAGCATCAAAAGAATATGCTCGGCATTGATTATAAAACATGAATTTTGTATTGTGTTTCAAAGACATTTCGTTTTTGATTTGTTTTTCTATAAATTCGCTTTGGGCAGCATCTGACGCTAAATTTGGAGTTCTTATCTGCTTGAATGAAATATGGTTCGAATCATTGCTCCCATATAAAGAAATTGTTTTGCTAAAAAAGTCTCCACAATCATCGACATCAGATTGTTTGTTTCCAATCCAAATAAAACAATTATTGTTAAACATAATTCCTAATTACTGTAAGAAAATATTAACAACTGCTTGTTTGGGTATAAAAAACCATTGTTTATAACAAACAAGGTCAAATGATGTATAATAATTTTAAATATGTGGAAAAAGAAAAATGCAATCAAATCTCTAAATTGGTCTTTATCTATTTCTTCTTTTATTGGGGCACTTTTGTCTTTTATATTACTTCCAAGTAATTTTTGGTGGATTGGGCTAATTATATTCGTAGCAACATTTATAATAGTGTTCTTCGCAATATATTTAGTTTTAAGATTCAAAAAACGCCACAGAATCTCTGGTAGAGGCTCGGTTTTTATTGAATCTAGGTATGGTAATGTTTTAAACATTAAAAAGGACAAACGTGAAAAATTAAAACCGGTTGTTGTAATTCCTGTTAATTCTTCGTTTGACACTATAGTGGAAGATAGCCCAAGCATTGTAGACAGAATTGTTGAGGGGACTTCAATTCATGGACAATGGTTAAGACAATATGCTTCAACACCTGAATTATTAGAAAAACTTGATATGGATATTAGTCAATTTATTGCTAACAAACATTGGGTTCCTATTAAAGTGCTAGACAATAAAAGAGGTAAGAAAGATGTTTATCCTCTAGGAAGCTATGTATTCATTGAATCAAACGATTGTATCTTTTTGTTATTCGCGCTAACTGAATTTAACGAACATAATAAAGTTGTAAAAAAAGATGCCGAGGAATTTACTATCTTAATGAAAAAACTTATGGATATCACTGATGAATGTGCTGGTAAACACGTCTATATTCCTATAATGGGAACAAAAATTGCTCTTTTTGGAATTGATGATTTAGCTTCATTTGAATATATAAAGAATGCAGCCTTAAATAAAAAATGTTCCTTGAGGGCATCTATATCTATCGTTATTTATGAAGCTTCTAGGGATAAAGTTTCTATTTATGATTAAGGAGATAGAAAATGAGCCATAGAGTATTTATAAGTTTTAAAAAAGAAGATCGTCGATATAAAGATGCGATTGTTAAAAGACTTGAAGAAAAAGAAATACAAGTTAATCATTTAGACGAAACAATTCAATCAGACAATATCGATTATGTAATGCAACAAATTCGAGATAAATGGCAAGGATCAACAACAGTTACTGTATTTTTGATAGGCGAACACTCATCAGAAAACGAGGGTGTTGATATTTATGGAAGAAATCACCAAAGCTTTATTATTAGGGAATTAAGATCGGCTCTTTCGGATAGGGACGGAAATCCTCGCGATGGCATTTTGGGTGTTGTTTTGCCAGAAATGGAACAAAAAGTTTATGGTGGTTCATATAAATGCGAACATTGTCAACAAGTGATAAATGTTATTAATATAAATGATTCAACCGTAATTAGGGAGTTCTCCAAGAATTATTATTTAAAAGCAGATCAATGTGGACATTATTGCGAAGATGGACGGTTTTGTGTTTTGTGTCGATATAGTGAATTTATGAATGACCCAGAAAAATATATTGATAGGGCATATGATAAGATTAATGAACCAATTGCTAAGTGTGTAACTTATAAAGGAATTAATCATAAAGGAAACTATTAGTTCACTATTCAAATAGGAAATAATTATGGCAAATTCAATAGAAAGAATGGGAGTTCATCATATAGGCGAAATTGCAGAAAATAGTGGATGGTTATTTCGTGAACAGCTAACAAATGATATCGGCATTGACGCTCACATTGAGTTTATTGATTCATCTAATAAGCCAAAACAACTAATTGCCTTACAAATAAAATCTGGTAGTAGTTGGTTTAACGAGAAAACCAAAGATTATGTTGTTTTTCGCGATATCGACGAGAGACAATATTCATATTGGACAATGAATTCTTTGCCATGCATTATAGTTCTGTATAATCCTAATGATAATACTTGTATATGGCAGGAGTTATCAAATAAAACAATAGAAAAAACAAAAAATGGTAATGGGAAAGGTTATTTTGTTAAAATCCCACTTAACCAGATTTTTTTAGATTCTTCATCAAATGAAAAATTACTTTCATTAACCAATCTTCCTGAACATATCGTAAATTATAATTTCCTGTTATCTCAAAAGGTGTTTATGGAAGTGATTAACAATGGTGGGGTTGTAAAACTACATTCATGTGAATGGGTGAATAAATCTAGCGGCAGGGGCGAAACGGAACTAATAATAGATGATGGGAATGAAATAAAGAAATATTCCTATCCCTATTGGTTCCCTTTTACTCCATACGAAGACGTTTTTCCGCGTTTATTTCCTTGGGCTTCTTTTTCTCCCGACGAGGAATTTTATCAAGATAGTGATGAAACACTGTGGAAAGATTTAAATTGTTGGTATGACAAAGAAGAAGATGATTGGATTGTTGTGGGAGAATCTTTTGAAGAATTTCGCAAAAGTCTTAATCCAATAAGGAGCGTTGACCATGCTGGTGAAGTTGCTGAATATATGTTGATTCTTGCATTAAACGATTTAGGAAAATCATTTTTAAAAGTTGATGAATTCTTATCTAATGACCAACCATATAATTCTACTAGGCCAAAAGAAGAGGATGATTATAAATGAATATTAAGTTATCTGAGTATAAAAATCCAAATACAATTTCGGATGAATGCGAACTAGATCCAGCACAAGAATATGTGCTAATCGATTTTGAATCAGAATTAAAAATACAATCCGCCATTCTGATGTCTTTTCAGATAATGGATGCTCCTTCGGCTCTCAAAAATTATCATGCATGGTTATACAAAAATGGATTTGATATTAATTCGCCAAATCCAACCAATGCATTTGTATCTTCTTTTTATGGAAATATGTCATTGTGGAAGACGAATTATTCACAGGGAATAGTCGTAAAAGTTGATGGAGATGATGATTATTTCATTGTTATGGAATGTAGTTCAAAGAATAAAGGCTATAAACATTCGAGAGTCGTTTTGACATTAGGCGGATGTTTGTAACATATCTTATGCAAAAAAGGAAGTAATTACTGAAATAATAATTTTCATGTATTTCTTAAATATCATTTATAAAGAAATTCCCACGTCATAATTTCTTTGACACTTATTGGAATTTTACATTTTTATAATTGATAGGAAAATTCAATTATGATAATTTATTGATAGGAGAAATATATGGAAACAATTTCAACTGGTTTAGAATTTAATGGTATAGACAACATTATTTGTGGTGTCAATATTCTTTGCAACACAAAATGCGGTCAATAAAACTATCAAGGTATACCATTTTTTATCATACAAAGAATGGGCATACATATTTTTATAATACTCTTTTTAATTCATTATCTAGATTAAACCCAGAATATTCTTCCAAAATTACCAACATCGATTCGATTGATTTATGGCCCAACGACATCAAGGACTATCTTTTAAAGTTACATTTTTTGTATTACGAAGACGACATAATCGAAAGCAATGTCATTAAAGACAAAGAATTTATGTTTTTTTCTGATGAAACAGACTTTGCTGTAATAAATTTTGTTACTAGTCTCGGTTGTAATCTCAATTGCCCATATTGTTATGAGAATCACAGTTTATTGAATTATATAACAAAAGAAAGATATGATGATGTCATCGAACATCTTGCGAATAAAAAATATAGAGGATATCATTTTTCATGGTTTGGAGGTGAACCACTGTTAAGAATTAATGATATTTGTTACTTTTTATCTAACTTAATATCAAAAAATGCGAAAAGTCCAATACCATTTACTTGCGACTTGACGACAAATGCCACCTTGTTAACTCTAGAAACCATCAAATTGCTTGTGAATCTTGGCATAGACACCTATCAAATAACTTTGGATGGCATAGATGAAAACTCTCACAATAAGACTAGAAAATTTAAAAATGGCACAGGGTCCTTTGATTTAATCATGTCGAATTTGAGAAAAATCAAGAGCGCGGATATCAAATGCAAAATTGTTATTAGATTTAATGTCGCTAATGTAAGACAGTGTAAACCCTTTATTGATTTTTTTAAAAGTGAATTTGGGAACGACAATAGATTCTCTTGCTTACTATTTCCAATTAGTAAATGGAGTGCTGTTAATTCGTTTGACAATTATTGTGACTCAGATGTTTTTGATTTAAATAAAATCGTCATAAAAGAGAAGGCTAATTCGGAATACTTAAACATTTTGATTAATTCAAACCTATTTTGTGAATATGGCTTCTCTGATAAAATAGTGATAAATCCAAATAACACTATTGGAAATTGCACTTTACAGTTTGAAAATGTTTATGGGAAATCTGATTCTGAACATCTAAATGAAATTAAAAATTTGAGGAAAAAATATAATAATGTTAATTGTTATCTTTATCCAAAATGTTTTGGGTTCAGATGCAAAAATATGAATGTTAATGATAATGAATGTCGAGAATTAAGATATAAATTCCAAGATTTTTTGTATGAATATTTCGAAGAACATAGTAAAAAGTAGTTTCTTTTGCAATAAATTTTTGCTTACAATAGTTTTGCTACTGTCGATTATTGAATCTTTTTGTGTTGTTTTTTTCTCGTTTGTTATTGAAAAGATAATTAATATGGGGATAGCTGGCGAAAGCATAATTAATCTCCTTTTATTTGCAATTATTTCCGTTGTATTATTTGTTACATTTTTCTTTTTATTTAATTTCACTTTTAATATTTATGCCGAAAGTGCTTCAAAGAGACTCAGGTTTAATTTATTTAACTTATATTTTTCAAGCAGACCATCGGTTTTTACTACGCGCGATAATGAGTATTATGTTTCTAAAATCGTTAATGACGCACGCATTATATCCAATAATTATTATTGTAATCTAATTTTATTTATTCGCAGCTTATCGAAAATAATATTAGGTTTAGCTTATGCATTCTATGTTCATTATGCAATAGCAATCTTGTTTATTGTGTTTTCGCTTACATTGTTTATTGTTGTCTTGTTATTTCCAAAAAAGTTGAGTAAAAAGAGAAACGAACAAGTTAATGCATCTGAAAAATATATAGGAGCATTAACAAAAGCATTTAGCGTGCATAATTCCGCTTATTATTTTGATTCTAATAATTTTGTAAAAAACAAGACTGACGAATTAAATAATTATTTAAGAGAAAAGGAAACAAAAATATCTATTTTTAGTACCTTTATTAATTCTACTGCAACTTTTATAACCATTTTTGTCCAAATGACTTCTATCATTTTTTCAATTATGCTTTATAGCAAGGGAATTATTGAGTTAGGTGCTCTAACATCTGTTTTAGTTCTCTCATCTTATATTCTTAATCCTGCCTCTGAACTTTCGATAATTATTACTTCGATTTTTGGGTGTAAGAAAATCATTCAAAGTATCAAACTAGATACATATAAGTATGGAGTTGAGGCTGTTGAGAATCCAAAATTATTAAAAAACATCCAAGAAATTTGTGTTAATAATGCAACTTTTTTGTTCGAAAATGGCAGTGGTTTTAATAAATTAAATATAACAATTCAAAAGAATAAAAAAGTTTTAATTCTTGGCAATAGCGGTTCAGGAAAAACTACATTTTTGAAATTGTTAGCAGGAATTTACGAATGTGATAATAATTGTAAAATTATTTTTCAAAATGGAGAAAGCGAAGTTATTTCATCTTCGAATTTGATTTCTTATTGCGAGCAAAATCCAGCAATTTTTGACGCAAGTGTTGAAGCGAACATCACTTTTTCTAGTGAGATTGATAATGAGAGACTCAAAAAGTCTATGATTAAGAGTCGCTTATGTTTTGAAGAAGACAACTATTTAGATTGTTTAAAGAAATTAAATGATAGTAATTTGTTGTCTGGTGGTGAAATAAAGAGAATTGGATTGGCAAGGATGTTTTATAAAGATAGTGAAATCATGATTTTTGATGAGCCAGCAACCTCGTTGGACAAAAACAACGAAAAAATTGTTTACGAAAACATTCTTGATTTAAAAAATAAAATTATAGTATGCGTTGCTCACAAGCCCCCAATTTCCATTGCCTCAAAGTTCGATAAAGTATACCGCCTCGATGATTTTAAACTTACTGAAATTGATAATTTGGATGATGTTTCCGATCTTATTGAAAATGACAATTGATGTTTGTATAAATAGATGTTTGAAAAGAAATAAATTTCATTATCATAATCTTTATTGAAAATATAACTTAAATTAACCAAATACTTTATGTTTGAAGAAATGGCAATTAGAAAATGCGTCCCAACATGAAAAGGAAGTTGTAAATTCTAGAACCATGATTAGGCTTAATCCTTGTAAAAATGCAAATAAAATTAAATATGCTAAGTCTGCCTAAGACACTTTTGCTATAATTGTTAAGATAGGAATGATTATGATATATACAAAATTAACAATTTTTCGTTAAAATCTTTTAAAAATTATACCACACCAAACAATATGTTGTTTAAAAAGAACAGTGTGTTCTTTGGTTATAACGGCAAAGGAAAAACATCTTTGGCCAAAGGGATCGAGAAAGAAATTAGAGATATACAGGGGATTAATGACAATGAGTTTAGAATATTTTCAAAAGATTATTTAAAACTAAAACTTGTCAACGATGAAAGAAGAATTAAAGGGGTCAAGGCTGTTTTTGGAAATAAAAATGTAAAAAACGATGAGGAAATTGAAAAACTAAAAGAAAAAATACAGGATACAACGGTTTTGTCTAATGAAATTGTTTCAAACCTAAAATCGATTGATTCTTTGATTAAAACTATCGAAGATGGGATAAGAGGATCAAAAAAGATTCGTCATGTTTCTGTCACTAATCATGAGGAGTTGGCGAATTTTAAAGCTACTTTTCAAAATATGAAGGCAATGGCATTGAAAATTACAACCGTAGATAAACTTGAAACCATCAATGTAGAATTTGATTTTGAAAGAGCTAAATCAGATTTAGAATCATTACCAACTATTGATTTATTAAATCTAACAGACGATTTAAATACAGCATCAAAAATAGCTAATAGCCCATATAAGATGGAGGATATTCCGGCCACGAAAGTGCTTGACTGGATTGAACAAGGAATATTACTGAATAAAGAGAGAAAAAAATGTTTGTTTTGTGGATCTGAGTTAACTAATTATGACAAAATTGTAGAGAATTTTAAAGAATTCGTTAATTCTACTAAGCAAAAAGACGAAAGATTGTTAATTAATTTTTTTGAAGTCCTAAAAAGCGAGATACTCAAAATTGAAAATTTTATCAGCCACGAACAAATATTCGAAAACTGTGGCATTAATATCTCTTCACAAATCAAAGCACTTGCTGAATATAAAGATAGGCTTTGTTATTTCAAGGAAAGAATTAATGATAAACTATCAAACTTTGAGTCTTTAATTTCTATTGAATTTGGTGATATTGAAATTAAACGAACCATTGCATCTGGCGCTTTGTTCAAATTAAACATATAGTTTCTGATTCCATAACGAGATTGACTAAGGAAGAAAGTAAACTTAATGACTTGTTAAAAGGATCTATTGCATTAAAGATTTTGAGCAATAAAAAAATTAATGAACTAGCCAAGGAAACAAATGAAATGATAGTCAAACTAAAAGCTATCGAGGAGTCAAATTTGCTACTTAATAGTCAAATAAGAAATTTAAAAAATAAAGTTAAAGTTACTAGTGATTTTGCAATTTTTATCAATGGTATTTTGCTCGATTTAGATTTTAAGTTTAAATTAGATATTATTGAAGAAGATTATCGCATTGTTCCGTTAAAAAGCGATACTGAAATCGATATCGATGAAATTAGTGAAGGTGAAAGGAATCTTTTGTCGCTACTTTTCTTTTATTTTGAGTTGTTCGACGATGATAAACAAACTCATTTTAAAGAAGATATACAGTATGTTATTGTGGATGATCCTCTCTCCAGTTTAGATGATAATAATCGCGCTTATTTAATTTCTATTTTGCAATTATTATTCAAGCAGAATAATGTTCAAGTTTTTGTTTTTACACATGATTGGGATGCCTATTGCCAACTTTTGTATAATGCAGACAAAGATAATTTTGGTAGTTTTGAAATAAAAAAAGATAATAACGGTGTTTCGAGTGTAGAAATAGGAAAACCGACAATCACACCCTACGAACATGATTTCTTTGAATTATTAGATATGTCCAGTAAAACTGCTGATTCATTGGATGATGGTGATATTTATCATTTACCAAATTGCATGAGAAGAGTGTTGGAGTCTTTTTTGAAATTTAAAGTACCGAATAGTTCCCCAACAAATAAAAACGTTGCTAATGTTAGGAAAGGTCTCTTCAACAAAGATACTTTAGAAGCCAAAGAACAAACCAAATTAATGCCATTACTTTTAGTTATTAATTCTCAATCACATGAAGCGGCAAGAAATGGCGAAGAAGTATATAAAGCTTTAAAATTTTAATTTTCTAAATTAAAGCAGTTGATGAGGCGCATTTTAATATGCTCAAGAACAAAAAATCTCTGTACGACCAAATTAATGGAACAAATTACTCCATTCACAACTAAACGTATAGTATATTTCTTATAGTAGCAATCCCTTTTTAAGCGCGTAAGAATGTTTGTTTATTTGATTACCAACAAACATAATTCATGAGTAATTAGATATTTAAACTGGTTGCGTGATTTAAACCCTCGTGTCCGTCTAGTTTTTTTCTAAAGCATATGAGTTGCTCTAAGAAAAGTCAAAAAAATTGGGTCAAATAAGATAAAGGTAAGAAGTTTACATTTCTATTATCTTATTCTTATATATTAGTATATAAGACAAAAAGAAAAGATACATACAATTTGTACGTGTCTGAACAATCAAGGATGGCGGAGGATAAGAGATTTGAACTCTTGCGCCCCTTTCAGAGCCTATAAGCTTTCCAAGCCTACCCCTTCAGCCTCTTGGGTAATCCTCCGCAGCAAGTTAAATTATATGTGTATTTAATGTTTATTACAAATTAAATATAATTATATTTGCTATGGTGGAAGTTAAAGTTTCTTTAAAAGAAGAAAATCAACGTATAGATAAATATGTTCGTAAATATTTAAACGAAGCTCCTCTTAGTTTTATTTATAAACTTTTTCGTAAAAAAGACATTAAAGTAAATGGACATTGGGTTAAACAAGATTATGTAGTTAAGCAAGATGAAATTGTTTCTATTTATGTTACCGATGATCAACTAAAAGAATTTTCTAAACCTAAAGAATTAGAAAAGGCAAATCTAAAATATGAAATCATCTTTGAAGACGAAAACATATTAATTATTAATAAACCACGCGGACTTTTAGTCCATGGAGATTCATCAGAGAAACGTTTAACACTTTCTAATGAAGTTTTAAATTACCTTTATTTTAAAGGTGAATATAATCCAAGAAACGATCATGGATTTATTCCTGGTCCTGCACATAGATTAGATAGAAATACTTCAGGATTAGTTGTATTTGGAAAAAACTTACCTGCATTACAGTCATTAGAAGATTTATTTAAAGATAAGACCGAAATTCAAAAAACTTATCAAGCCTTAGTATACGGCCGTTTAGATAAATATACTGAAATAGACTTACCTTTATTAAAAGACCCGAATACGGGGCTTGTAAAGGTGGCTAAAATGAGAGATGGTGCAAAGAGTGCTCTCTCAAAAGTTACTCCTATTAAGCATTATTCAAAATATACATTGGTGGAAGTTAACTTAGTTACAGGAAGAACTCATCAAATAAGAGTTCATCTTTCTAGTATTGGTTATCCAATTGTAGGTGATGGAAAATACGGAAACTTCGAACTTAATAGAATATTCAAAGAGCAATATAGATTTGAAAATCAATTTTTACATGCTAAGAGTATTGAATTTAAAGAAATAAAAGGACCACTTTCATATTTAAGTGGTCGTGTATTCTCTTCTTCTCTTCCAAAGGAAGAATTAGAGATTTTGAAAAAGATTTAGATTTTATCTTTTAAGAGTTTTTTAAGGGTAAAATAAATTCCGTTATGGTTATTATCTTTGGCAGATTCAATATCTGCTTTTTCTTTTAATTGAGGTTTACCATTTTTCATTGCAACAAATGTTCCACCTAACTCACATAATTCAATATCGTTGGTGGAGTCTCCAAAGGCAATGATGTTTTCTTTTTTAATATTGTAATGCTCGGCAATATATTTAACTGCAGAAGCTTTAGATGTTTTTTCATAGAACAATTCGAAATATGGATAACCTGTCCAGAATCTAGGTGATATATTTTCGTATTGTTCAACAATATTTACTATTTCTTCACGATTAGAGAACTCTTCTCCAGTTTGAACAATCATTGTCATAGGATCTTTATCAAGAGTTTCGTTTAGATCTCCGTAATGAAGTTGCATACTTTCATAGCAAAAGAATTTAGCAAGTCTTCCATCATCTTGATCAATCCATATTTCATCATTTGTTTCACACATAACGTTATGAATATATGGTTTTAATTTTATATATATTTCCTTGATTACTTCTTTAGGAAATTTAAATTCATATTGTGGATAGTTTTTATCTTTAGGATTAAAACAATTTGCTCCGTTATAACATACTATTGGAGTGTTTAATTTTAATTCATTATAGTAACGTTCCATTGAACGAAAAGGACGTCCGCTAGCAAGAACTACTACATGTCCTTTTTTATTTAACTTTTTTAAATAACATTTTGTAAGAAAAGAAATCTCCTTTTTGTCATTTAGGAGTGTTCCGTCTAAATCAAATACAAGGAGATATCTTTCTTTCATTATTTTCTATATAAACCAATTGCTTTTTGTACTCTTTTTAATGCAATTGATGAGACTTCTGTAGCTTTTCGTGCGCCTTCTGCAAGGATTTTATCGATTTCGCCACTTGCAATAATTTGTTCATATCTTGCTTTAAATGGTTCCATTTCTGCAACAACTGCATCAGCAACTGCACGTTTGAAATCTCCATATCCTTTGCCTTCAAATTCTTTCTCTATTTCTTCAAATGATTTACCGGTTAAAGATGACATAATTGTCATTAAATTTGAGATGCCAGGTTTGTTTTCAACATCATATTTAATTTCGTGTCCCATATCTGTGACAGCGGACATAATTTTCTTTCTCATAACTTCAAGAGAATCACTTAAATAGATGTCACCTTTTGGATCAGATTTAGACATCTTCTTTGATGGGTCACTTAAAGACATAATACGTGCGCCAACTTTGACCATTTCTGCTTTTGGCATGACAAGTGTATCGCCGTATCTATGATTGAATCTTTTAACAAGATCACGAGCTAATTCAACATGTTGGACTTGGTCTTCGCCAACAGGAATGCGTTTTGCATCGTAAATAACAATATCAGCAGCCATTAATACTGGGTAGGCAAATAAACCTAAGCCAATAGCTTCTTCTTTCATCTTTTGAGATTTATCTTTGAATTGGGTCATTCTTGAAAGTTCACCCATATAAAGATAGTTTTGGAAGATGATTGCGAGTTCACTATGGGTAGATACATCACTTTGTAAGAAAATAGTGGTGTGTTTTGGATCAAGACCTGCTGCTAAGTAATATGCTGCAATATCTTGTGAATTTTTTCTTAATACTTCTGGGTCAATTGGAAGAGTTAAAGCATGTAAGTCTGCAATAAAAAGGAATGTTTCTCCTTCATATTGAACCTTACAGAAATTCTTTAATGCTCCAATATAGTTTCCTAATGTTAATTGACCAGTTGGTTTAATTCCGCTTAATATACGATCCATTGTTTTTTACCTCAAAACTAATATGTATTATATCTAAACTTATAAAAAAGTGTCAATTTAACAAGGTTATATTGACTTCGAACAAATAAAATAAAATAATAAAAACATGATTACAATTTATGTTTCTCCAAGCTGTTCTTCTTGTCGCAAAGTCAAGAAATGGTTTGATGAACAACAAATTCCATATAAAGAGAAGAATATTTTTACTGCAGATTTAAAAGCAGATGAATTGAAAGATATTTTGATTAAAACTGAAAATGGAACTGAAGACATAATTGCAACTAAATCAAAAATCATGAAAGAGAACAAAGTTAATATAGACGATATGAAAATATCGGAGATGATTGACTTCGTTCGTAAAAATCCTTCTGTATTAAAGCGTCCAATTATTGTTGATGATTCCAAAGATTCTATCCAAGTTGGATATAATCCAGACGATATTACTTTATTTATTCCTCCTGCAAGAAAACTTGTAACAATTCCTTGTACAGGAAATTGCGAAGATAAACTTAAAAAAGAAGCTAAATTTGAAAATAAAAAATAGCCTTATAGGCTATCCTTTACTCTTTTAAGCTTTGTAACGGTGTTCCATGTAAATTGGACACCTTTTTCTTTTAGAAAAGTTTCAAGAATTTCTTTTGCTTGTTTGATTGAACAATCTTCTGCTTCAACTTCATAATCAGTAAGCTTGTTATATTCGCTTTTATCTATAGATATTAAGGAGGTTTTATAACGTAAATCAGAACGTGTACATTTTAGTGTAGCAAATATTTTTAAAGACTTTATATCAATATGATGAACTAATAGTTCATCTTTAACTTCTCCTTCAGGAAATTTATTTAAATTAACAAAATTTTCAAATTCGCTTTTATCTATATTTTGATTAATTTCTTTTCTTCCTTCTGGTAAATCAACTTTAACTGTGAGTTCGTATTTATTAGAGGCTAAACGAATGCGTAAACCTAAATGCAACTTAGAAACAGAAAAATCATTTGAATCAATGTAATAATTGACTTGGACATACTTGTCTAAGTCTTTTGTCAACAATTCATAAGCTGATTCGTTTATTAATGCTTTTGCTTCAATTTCAATATTAGTAGACATAAGTTTCCTAGATTATGATAACATAATCATATGCATAGTTTATTAAATTACGTTTTATTTGCAGAAGGTGAAGTTGATCTCACCTGGCTTTTTATAGTTTTAGCATGCTTAGCGGGTGCAGCATTCTTAACAGTTTTAATTTTATTTTTCATAGCACTTAGCAAAAAAAGAAAAAACGAATACGCAATTCATTATGAATCAAAACCAATAAAGGTTTCTAACCAAGATGATAAATCACTTAGCTTTATTAAGGGCTTAGGCGGACAAGAAAACATCGTAGAACATCAAATGGTGGGTCATAGAATGAGTTTTGTTCTACAAGATTATTCTTTGATTAAAGAACAACAACTCAAAGAGTTGGGTGTTGAATCAATCATAAAAATGTCAAATAAAATCATCCTCGTAGTCAAGGATGATTTATGCAAACTTTATAAGAAGTTATTTTAGTCGTTGAAGCAGTGAGCTTTGATATCTTCAGTTGGGAAGCCAATGACGTTATCCATACTACCTTCAATATGATTAACTAAATCGAATTCCTTATCTTGAATGCCATAGGCACCAGCTTTATCCATTGGTGATCCAGTAGCAATATATCTATCGATTAAGTCATCAGAAAGAACATTGAAATAAACATATGTTCTAACAGTTCTGGTGATTTCTTTTTCTTTAGAAATGTATGTATATCCAGAGATAACAACATGTCTTTTTCCTGATAATTTACGAAGCATCTCTTTTGCTTTTTCTTTTGAGTGAGGTTTTCCCATTAATTCACCATCAAGAATAACAACTGTATCGCAAGCGATAACTGTATCATTTGGATACTTTGCAGAAATTGCATATGCTTTCATTTTTGAAAGTTGACCTGGGAGTTCGTGTGGTGGAACATGCAAAGATTCTTCATCGATATCTGCAGGCATAACTGTGAAATCATTTGTAAGTTTTTTAATTAATTCTCTTCTTCTAGGAGATTGACTAGCCAAAATAATCATTTTAATTCTTGTCCATAACCACTGGTACAACCACTGGTTCCCTTTCTGTTTTAATCTTAATAAATCTTCCAATCTCGGAACGAATCATGTTCTTAATTTGGTTGAAGGTTGTATGTGTTGAAATAAGTTCATCTAACTTATTAGAAACAATTGTTTTAATCTCTTCGACAATTTTATTGTCGTTGAACATAAATGCTTTGGTAAATACTATTGGTGGAACTATAACTTTTCCTGCTTTTGAATCAATACCTACAACAATTGTTATTAAACCGTGTTCTTTCATGATTTCACGATCTCTAATAACTGCAGAATCGAGGCCATTAATGTCTCTTCCATCAATAAATACTGGTTCAACATTGAATTTACCAACATGTTTTACTTCATGGTGATAAAGTTGAATGACATCTCCATTATCCATAACAAATATGTGATTTGAAGGTATACCAACAGATTGAGCTATTTGACCATGAATCTTTAACATACGATACTCGCCGTGGATTGGCATAAAGTATTTTGGATTGATAAGTTTGAGCATAATACGTAGCTCTTGTTTACTTGGGTGACCTGAAGAGTGAACAGAGTAGATTGCTCCGTTTGTAACAACATCAGCGCCTTTTCTTGAGAGTTGGTTAACAACTCTATCAATGAATATTCCGTTTCCTGGAATTGCACTTGCTGAGAATACAACTGTGTCACCAGGAATAATCTTCATATCTTTATGTTCATCATTAGCAATACGTGTTAATGCTGCCATTGATTCACCTTGAGAACCGGTACACAAAATACAAAGTTCATTTGGCTTATGTTGCTTAATAGCAGATATATCAATGATTCTATCTTCAGGAATTAATACATATCCAAAGTCTCTTGCAAGTTGTATGACTTTTTCCATGCTTCTTCCAACAATAGATATATATCTATTATGTTTTAAAGCAACTTGAACAACTTGTTGAATACGAGAAATATTTGAAGAGAATGTTGCAAGAATAACTCTACCTGAAGCAGCATCAAAAATTTCTTCAATTGAATGTAAAACAGATTTTTCACTTGCGGTATAGCCTTCGCTTTCAGCATTTGTTGAGTCACTTAATAAAAGATCAACACCTTCAGCGCCTGTTTTAGCAATCTTAGATAATTCGATTTCTTCTCCAACTGGAGTAAGGTCAATTTTGAAGTCTCCTGTATGAACAATTCTTCCCTGAGGAGTGTCAACAATTACGCCATATGCATCTGGAATTGAGTGAGTTACATAGAAGAAAGATACTTTAAATTCGCCGCCATTAATATCAATAACTGAATCACTTTCGTATTCTACGATTGTGACAGTTTCTCTAATTCTCATATCAGCTAATTTATTCTTGATTAAAGCTGCTGCTAATCTAGGAGCATAAATTACTGGAATATGTAAACTTTGTACTAAAAAAGGAATTCCCCCAATATGGTCTTCGTGACCGTGGGTGATAAATAAGGCTTTAACTTTTTGCCTTGATGATTTTAATTTTGTGTAATCAGGAATTACATAACTTACGCCCGGAGTATCTGCTTCAGGGAACATAACACCTGCATCGATGATGATTATTGATTCATCAGACTCGATACAATATGTGTTTTTTCCGACTTCACAGAGTCCGCCAAGAGCATAAATAGAAATTGGCGAATTTTCTGACATCTTCTTGCCTCCAAATATTTGCGAATTATCTTCGTATGTTTAAAGCAACGACATTATAAACGTATTGTTTATATATAGTCAAGAATTAGAAAAATTAATCGCTTATCAATAAGCGAATCTTTTTGAATTCTTCTTTATCTTGAACTTCGATTCTAAGTGAATCGCAAATCTTCTGAATTGTCTTTCTTGTTAAAGTAGGATTTTGCTTTGCAATATTTCTAAGCAAAGCCATAACCTCATCTTTATGAGTGATGGCAAGAGTAGCTAAAAGCCAAGCCTCAGCCATTAATACATAATAACGTTGGTCATCATCAATCATTTCTAAGTAATTTTTAACGTCATTTTCTTGATAAAATTTCATTGCGATAATATACGCAAATCTTTTTTCATATTCGAAATTACTTTTTGACCATTTTTTAATGTGCTTATCAACTAAATTTCTATCTAATTTTTTAAGTGATTGTTGAATTGTATCTGTAATTGCCCAACTCTTTGCAAAACGAACTTTTTTGTCTAAGAAATCTAGTTGGTCTTCTAAAGTTTTTATCTTTTTTAAAGATAATACAAAGTAAATTGTCGTTAATTCAACACTTTCATCTAAAGGAAAATTATCTAGTCTTAATTCCTCATTATTTTGGTATTTTTTAATTACTTCATTAACATGTGGCTTTTTGATATAAGCAGTCTTTAAATCAGGACCAAACATGTTGGTGTATTTAAGACTTTTAAAATCAAAATTTTTGCCGTATAAATCTTGTTTAAGTTGAGCAAGTATGTCCATTAAATGCAAACTGCTCCTTCAAGAATTTTGAATGGATTCTTTTTATCAATATGATCGTAGAATAAAATCCCACTTAAATGGTCTATTTCGTGTTGTAAAACAATAGCCTCATAACCATATGCGGTTATAATAACTTCTTTTTCTTGTTTACAATCAAATGCTTTAACTTGAATTTTATATTTTCTATATACATAGCCTTTGTGTTCATTATCCACACTTAGGCATCCTTCTCCGCCATTTAGAAAGGTAAGTTTAACACTTTCCATAATAATCTTTGGATTAATTAAACGATGATCAACAACTACTTCGTTGCCGTCTTCATCCTCATATGTGTAGTAAACACATAATGCTTTAACGTTTCTTCCTACTTGTGGAGCAGCTAAACCTACTCCTGCACGGAGTTTATATTTTTCTGCTAATTTTTCATCTTGTGAAATTACTAAATGTTCATGCATGGCATTGACAAAGTCAATGTCTTCCTTAGTAATTGGATTAATTTCTTCGCATTTTTTACGAATATTAGGATTGTTATCTTTGACTATCTTAAATACTTTATTCATGAAGTCATTGTATCATAAAAGATACAAATTTGATAAGATTATGATATGAACGAAAGCTTGTTGTTAAAACTTCAAAATCTAAAGTCAGCAATTGAAAATGATGAAAGAGTTTTAAACTTGAAAAAAATAGAAAAAGAAATGAATGATTCTGAAGAAGTTCAAGTTCTTGCATATAAGAAAGATATGATGGCAATTGGCTTTGAAGATTGTTTAAAACATTATGGAGAAAGTTCTAACGAAACTAGAAATGCTCAAAGATGCTTATACGAAGCTAAATTAGCATTAGATGAACATCCATTGGTTAAAAAGTATAACGAAGCATATAAAGAAGTAAGAATTTTATATAATAAAATTAATAAAGAATTATTTGAAGATTTCTCAAAGAAAAATAGAGGCGATTTGAATGATTAGAATTACCGGCGGAACAAATAGATCAAGATTATTAAAAACTCCTTTAACGGACGAGACAAAACCTACAATGGATAAAGTACGTTTAGGTGTATTTTCCGCATTAGGAGAAAGAGTTATAAATGCTAATGTTTTAGATTTATTTGCAGGATCTGGAAGCTATGGTTTTGAATCGCTTTCTAGAGGCGCAAGCAGTGCATCTTTTGTAGATGTGGGTAATGAACCTATTAAATGTATTAAAGATAACGCGCGCGCCTTAAATGTAAATGTTAATATCTATCAACTTGATGTAATGTCTTTTTTAAATAATGTTGAGGATAAATTTGACATCATTTTTATCGATCCTCCATATAAGTTGGATACTTACAAAAAAATGGTAGATTTGATTATTAACAAAGACATTTTGACTAAGAATGGTATAATTGTGCTCGAAAGTGAGAGAGAACTCTTACTTGATGAGAGCAAATTTGCAAAAGTTAAATTTTATAAATACGGACTTGCAAAAGTATATATATTAAGGAGATAACTATGAAAGTAGCAGTTTATCCAGGCAGCTTTGATCCTATTACATATGGTCATCTTGATGTTCTTGAAAGAGCACTTAAGGTTTTTGATAAAGTAATAGTGTTAATTGCGGACAATCCAGATAAAAAGTATAGATTTACTATTCAAGATAGATTGGAAATGATTAAAGAAACAGTTAAAGACATGAAGAATGTTGAAGTTGATTACACTTCTGGTCTTACTGTTGAATACGCAAAGAAATGCGGTGCTTCTTGTTTAATCCGTGGTCTTAGAGCTGTTACAGACTTTGAATATGAATTCTCACTTGCTGCAGCAAATGAATATATTGATTCTTCTGTAGACGAAGTATTCTTCATGAGCCACGCTAAAACATCATTTATATCATCCTCAACTATTGATGGAATGTATAAAAACGGTGTAGATATTTCTAAGTTAGTTCCACCTGCAGTCTTAAGAAAATATCAAAATAAATAATTTATTATTTAAACAAAAAAACCAGCTGTTATGATAGGTACCCAATTATCTAGACATTAATTTAGATGATTGGATTATATCATAAA
>CALEHV010000044.1 GCA_937876465.1 uncultured Bacillota bacterium
TTTATGATATAATCCAATCATCTAAATTAATGTCTAGATAATTGGGTACCTATCAAATCCAGTGTTTTTGTTTGATAAGAAATTAATCTTTTTCTTCGTATCTCGAATTGTCTTCTTTTGGGAAATCTTCACTTGGAGCATCTGAATCTTTTTGGTCGTTGTATTTACCAAGAATCATATGCTCATCTGCGAATTTCATAGACTCATCAAGAGTTGAACTATTATCCAAAAAGTCAGTTACAGAGAAACCCATTTGATCGCAAAGATATTGGACATTTTCAGGTTTTGGCTCTGCCTCACCTTTTCTCCATTTTGCAATAATGTTTTTTCTTATACGAAACACGTATGCAAACTCTTTTTCAGATATACCGAGTTTCTTTATAAAATAATCTACTTTTTGGATGACTGTCATAAGTTTATTTCTTTTGTGCAGCTAACATATCACGAATTTGTGTGAGTAATTCGTTTGTTGTTGGTTCTGGAACGCCTGGTTCGACAGGTGCTGGTCTTTCTTCTGGATGTTTTTGGTAGTATTGTTCAAGTAATTTTGCATCCATTTCAGCCTTTTTAGCTTTAACAACAGCAGCAATCTTAATGATGATGAATAAGACTAATGCGATAATGATAAAGCTGATAACAGCATTAATTAATACGCCCCAATCCATGCATGCAGCACCATTCCAAACGTATGTTGCACCGTGTTTGGTGTAGTAGCTTAAAAGGTCTGATGTTGGGTTAACTGATAATGGGTTGTTTACTAAGTAAACTGCAACCTTGTCTTGTAAATCAGCAACATTGAAGCTTTGACCGATGTAATCGAAACCTGCTTGTGTTGGGTTTGCTGCTGGTAAAACTGTAATTAAACTTGCAATTCCTCCAGGAACTCCCCAAGTGCAAAGGCTTAACAAAATGTTAACAAGTGCTGTAACGATAGCGCCAAAAGCACCGCCAACAATTACACCAACAGCCATGTCAAGAACGTTGCCTCTAGAAATAAAAGCCTTAAATTCGCCCCAAAGGGATTTTGCTTTTTTAGAAGCATTAATTTTCTCTTTTGCCATAATTTTAATTTTCCTCCGTTAAAATGATTTTATCACTTTAAAAATTTAAATGTATAGGCAAAAAAGCATTTCGTATATAATTTAGACGAGGTGAAGAAAATGAATAAAGTTAAAATTATTGCTGATTCAACAATCGATTTAACAAAAGAAATGTATAAAGAAAACGATATTTGTGTCGTTCCTCTACAAGTTAGATTTGGATCAGAAACATATGATGATGGCGTAAATATTGATCAAGAACAACTTTATAAAAAAGTTGCAGAAACAAAAGAATTGCCATCCACCGCAGCCATTTCTCCAGACAGATTTATAGAAATTGCAAAGCCTTTTGTAGATGAAGGCTACGATATTATTTTCATTGGGGTTGGTTCGAAACTTTCATCAACATTCCAAAATATGCATATTGCTGCAATGGAGTTTGATGAAGGCAGAGCATATTGTATTGACACAGACTCGCTTTCTTCAGGTAGCGGTTTATTAGCATTGAAATGTTGTAAATTACGTGATAAAGGCAAATCAGCTAAAGAGATTTATGATTTAGTTCAACCTATGGCTAAATTAGTATCAGCAAAATTTGTATTAGATCAATTTGATTATATGCATAAAGGCGGACGTTGTTCTGCAATGGTTGCCTTATTTGGACATTTATTCCATATACATCCAATTCTAAAGATGGTTGATGGAAAATTAACTGTAGCAAGTAAACCGCGTGGGCCAATTAAAGTTGCATATAAAGAAATGTTAAAAGAATTGGAAAACGATTTACCAAATATAGATATGGATAATGTTATGATTACCCATGCTGGATGTAATGAAGAAGATTTAAATTATTTGAAAGAAGAAGTTTCAAAATTGGTTGATCCAAAAATTGTTCATATTACACCTGCCGGATGTGTAATTTCATCCCATTGTGGATATGGTACAGTCGGAATTCTTTACATTAAAAAGTAATAAATTAAGTTAAAGAAAAAGAGGAGCTTTGCTCCTCTTTTTGTTATTTACCAGATACTGCCAATTTCTTTATGTAGATACTTGGTGATGAACATCCACTAAGCAAGAATTCAGAATCGTTAGCAACGTCTTTAACAGACATAAATAATTCAGATAAATTACCCGCTAATGTAATGAGCGACAATGGTTCTGAAATTTTACCATTTCTAATCATAAAGCCTTGTGCTTGTAGTGAGAAGTTTCCTGATTTTGCATTCATACCTGCATGCATACCTTCTAATTCGGTAATGAATACGCCTTCTTTGATATCCTTAATCATTTCATCAAAGGATTTCTTTCCTGGTTTGACGTAGAAATAATGTAAACCAGCAACAACTTTTGCTCCTAGCATACCGTGTCCGGTTGGCTCAACGCCTTCTTGTGCTGCTGTTTGTAATGTATACAAATATGTTTCTAAGACGCCTTTATTAATTAAGGTAGCCTTCTTTGTTGCAACACCTTCATCATCGTGGTAACAAAAGAATATATTCTTTTGTAAAGGATCTTCGATTACAGTTAATTTCTTACTAGCAATTGGTTGATGAAGTTTGTTAACAAACATTGAAGACTTCTTTTGAACTTCTTCAGCATTCATGTTTGACATATATGCTTTTAAAAGCATAGATGTTGTTCTTGGGTTTAATACGACAGGATATTTCTTACTAGCACATTGAGTTGAACCTAATTTGTTTAATGCATCTTTAGCAACTTCTTCAACAAATTTATCAACATTGAATTCGCTTGGATCCATAGAAGCAAAAACTTTAAAACCTGTTTTTGTTTCTTCTCCTTCAACGGCTGTAATTTCAGCATAATATGAATAACTTGCTAGTTTATCTTTAAGCTTTAAGCCATAAGAGTTAGACATAATGTTTTCATCAAAAGATTCGTCGTAGCCTACTGTTGCGACTTCGTTAATTCTTTTATCAAAAGCCTTTAATTTTTGCTCAATTTCAAGTAAAACCTTTATTTTTGCAGGGATATTTCCGCTTAAAGCCTCTGGATTATAAACATTTTTCTTGTGATATTTTTCACTACCTTTATAGATAATACTTGGTTCATCTTTTTCAACTAATCTTGCTGATTCTTTAATGGAGTTGATTAAAAATTCAGGTGTGTTTTTATCAATTTTTTCTGTTGTAGCAGAACCAAATTTTCCATTAATAATTCCACGACCAACTACTCCATAAGTTTCGTTTTCTGAATAGCTATCAACTTCACCACGGAAAATAGAACACGAAAGTGATCTTGAATGTGAGAAATTAAGATCTGCAGCTTCAAAACCATTTTGTTTTGCTAATTCAAAGAATTTCTTTTCATTTAATTTCATTTTAATTCTCCTCCATTTCCGCCAACTAAGATTTCGTCGAGGCGAATTGTTGGTTGACCAACATCTGTTGGAATACTGCCAGAAGCAGCTCCACACATGCCTTGAGCTCTTTCAAGATCATTTCCGACCATATCAATATGTTTAAGGATTTCTGCGCCAGATCCAATTAAAGTTGCGCCTCTAACTGGTTCGCAGATTTTGCCATCTCTAATGATGTAAGCTTGGCTACAACCGAAGTTGAATTCTCCAGTGGCTGGATTAACCGAGCCTCCATTTAATGATTTAGCGTATAAACCTAATTTTGTAGCTTTAATGATTTCTTCTGGAGTAGATTTTCCAGCACCAATGTATGTGTTAGACATTCTTGATGTAGGTTCATATTTATATGATTCTCTACGGCAAGCACCGTTTCCTTCTTTGCCCATGCGTCTACCATTGAAATCATCAATTAAATAATTGATTAATTTACCATCTTTGATTAATTGAGTGCATTGAGTTGGATTGCCTTCATCATCGATATTATTTGAACCCCAACCATTAACAATGGTTCCATCATCGAATGCATTTACGATTGGAGAAGCAATTTGCTCACCTAATTTTCCTGTGAAAATAGATAAACCTTTAGAAACTGCGGATGCTTCTAATGGGTGTCCACAAGCTTCGTGGAAGATAACACCGCCAAAACCATTACCTAAAACGACTGGCATTTTACCGCTTGGACATTCTTTTGCACCGAGCATTTTAATAGCTGTTTCTGCGGTCTCTTTTCCTAATTTTTCAATATCAATATTATTTATAAAATATTCAAATCCAGCACTTGCTCCAGGACCTGCAAAACCTGTTTCAATTTTGCTACCTTCTGAGGCAACACACATCAAGAATGCACGTGCTCTTTCTTTTGAATCTTTATAGATAAAGCCTTTTGAATTAATTAATGTAATATTGTTTACATAATGTCCCATTCCGGCTTTAGTTCTAACGATTTTGTCGCTTACTTTTGACATGGCAGAATCGCCTTTTTTCAAGTAATTTAGTTTTTCATCAGCTGGAACATCAGCATGAGGTTTTAAATGAGGATGTTTGTTCTTAACATTTTTAATTTTAAGTTCTGTAACAAACAACTCTTGCTTTCCTGTAAATGAATTTGATAATGAACTTGCTAAAGCAATGAGTCCATTTTTAGATATATCGTTTGTATATCCATAAACACTTTGAAATTTCTTTAAAATGCGAATTCCTGCACCATATGTTTGCGAAACGGATGCTGTCTCAACTTTTCCATTTTCAATTGAGTAGTTATAACTAACTTTATCTTCTATGAAGATTTCAGCATAGTCACCACCAGTTGCTAATGCAGCATTTAAGACTTCAATAGCTTGTGATTTTGATAACATAATTTATCCTCCTTAAGAACTGTATTTCTATGATCTTTTTTGCAACATAATTGAATTGCAAATTTTCCACTTAACATTGCTGGAGGCAAACCTCCTGGCATAATAACCCATTGGCCAGACAAGATAAGATTCTTGATGTTTCTGTAAGTCATCTTGTGAATCAATTGTCTACCGTTTTGAGTAAATGCCCACGACATGTATCCGCCCCTGTATGCGTTAACGTATCTCTTATATGTCATAGGCGTGCATACATCGATTGTTTCCAATTGTCCTTCTAATGAAGGGAAGCGTTTAATGATACGCAATTTGACTTCTTCAGCAATTTTATTTTTCTGTTCGTAATATTTTTTGTAATCTTTTCTAAGATTTTCCCAATAGTAGTAATCTTTGTCGTTTTGGTGAATCAAGATATTTAACAAAACTTTTCCGTCTTTATTTATAAGAGATTTGTCGTATGAGTAATCTCTCATTTTAATTGATTTTTCTATCTTTGTTCCGACCTGTATTGGCTCACATTCAAACTCAAATGTAGAAGTAATATTTAATTTAGATAAGGCTTCAGAATCTGCTTTGAATGATACATAGACACAAGAAGGTGTTGGATATTGTTGCATCCTTTTAAAACGTTTTAATAGATGAGCATCGTAATAGTTTTTTCTAAGCAAGTGACGTGTAGCTTCATAAGCGTCACAACAAGTAATGTAATAGTCACCTTTAACCACTTCACCATTTTTAAGTTTTAAGCCTACAACTTTCTTTTTTTCTATCAAAATCTCGTCAATTTCCGCATTATTGTGAATAATTCCTCCACAATTCTTGTACTCGTTTTCCATACGTTGAATGAGATATTTTGAACCACCTCGTGGAACACCACCATTGCAAAATGCGGCTGTTCCGTAAGCGTATAAAGTCCCGTATAAATTTTCGTCCCCGGGAACGATTTTGGTTAATATGAATCTCAAAAATGGGGATTTGAATTTTCTAGCATATTTAGCACATGATGTTTTCGATGAGTATATGAATGACGGCAAGTAAGGCAATAACTTAAAGCCGATCTTAATGTATGAGAAAAGACCAGTTGCAGCTAAAGGACGTTTAACTGGAATAGGCATGTAATAAATTTTCTCAATTAACTTTACTGTTTTTCTAATCATTCGTTTATCTTCAGGAGATATTTCAAGACATTCTTGTTCAAACTTCTTTAAGTCACACCAGAAAGTGAAAATTTTACCTTCGTGTTCAAACGAACCAAAATTATCGGAATAAATGATATCTTCAGAGTCGAAAGCATTTAGTTGTTTCCACAACTTATTTAAATCTGTGCCTTCTTTTGTACCGGTCATCCAATGGATGCAACCATCGATTAAAGTATCTTTCCTAACCCAGGAGACGCAAAGTCCACCATTGTTAGGATTTTTCTCATATATTTCGGTATCGTAACCAAATTTTTGGCCATAAATACCTGCACTTAATCCAGAGCAGCCTGCACCAATGATTATGATTTTCTTTTTCTTCATGTCTTTTTTCATGCATGTTTATTATAAATACACGTTAACAAAAAAACACTCATGAATTAATTCAATGAATGTTTTTGTTAATTATTTTTTAACCGAATTACACGATTCGCATGTAACGTTAAGGCCTAATTTTTTAAGTGTTTTTTCATCACGATCTGAAACGATGTAAGAAGCGTGGAATTCACAACCTTTTAATTCTCCAAGTTTATCAATTAGAAGCTGACATAATGGGTTAACCGAGGATGAGACTGCAAGAATTGTTAGAACCTCACCTGTATGGAGCCTAGGGTTATTTTGTCCAAGTTTTTGAACTTTTAGTTCAATAATTGGGTCAAGGATGGTTGGAGACATAACCATAATTTTGTCGTCGATATTTGCTAGATATTTCAAAGCATTGATTGTACAAGCTGAAGTGGCACACATTAATTTCGACAACTTTCCTGTAATTATTGTCCCATCTTTTAATTGCATTGCACAGGCATCAACTTTTGCAATATTTGCCTTATCTAATGCAGCATTTGCAACAAGTCTTTGTTCTTTAGCGATTCCAAGCTCGTTCATTATCGAAATAATTTTCTCAAGAGCAGAATCTTGGAACTTGCCAAGTTTAACATTTACTAATGTTTGATAATAACGACGGACAATTTCTGCTTTGCAAGCTTCTGCACAACATTTTTCATCTTCGATACAGAATCCAACTTTGTTGACTCCCATATCAGTTGGAGAATAATAAGGTGTTTCGCCATACAATTGAGCAAACATTTTCTTTAAGACAGGGAAAGCTTCAATATCACGATTGTAATTGACCGATAGAACACCATATTTTTCTAAGTGGTATTGATCAATCATATCTACATCATTTAAGTCACACGTAGCTGCTTCGTAAGCAAGGTTAAGAGGATGATGCAATGGAAGGTTCCAAATTGGGAATGTTTCATATTTTGCATATCCGGACTTAATTCCGTTTTGAGTCTCGTTATAAATTTGAGATAAACAAGTACTTAATTTACCTGATCCTGGTCCAGGTGCTGTCACGAGGACAATTGGCTTCTCGGTTGGAACTAAATCGTTCTTTCCAAAACCGTCTTTTGAAAGAATTAAATCTATATTGAATGGGTAACCTGTAATGTTGTAGTGTTTGAAGACTTTAACGCCTGCATTTTTAAGTTTTCTAATGAAACGATCAGCATTAGGTTGCTTGTTGTATTGATTGATAACAATTGAGCCATTTTCGATACCAACTTCTTTAAATTTTTGAGTTAATCTAATGACCTCAGTTTCATAGGAAATGTTGAGATCTGCACGGATTTTGTTTTGTTCTATATCATTTGCAGAGGCTACAACAATGTATTCAATTTTGTCTTTTAAAGTTGAAAGCATTTTGATTTTTGCATCAGGCGAAAATCCTGGCATTACTCTTGAAGCGTGGTAATCATCAAATAACTTTCCGCCCACTTCAAGATAAAGCTTTTCGCCAAACATTTCGACTCTTTTGAGGATCGACTCTGCTTGTAATCGGATGTATTTTTCTTCGTTAAATATCGTTTTCATAAATTTATACACATTTTATAAATGTAAGTGTTAAAATTCAACGAAAAAAGAGAAAATTAACTATCAAGAGTTCAAACAACAATATTTGCTTGTTTTAGATTAATCATACTGATATAATCTCACTTGCAACTTTCTTTAGGACCAAAATAGGCCTAAGGCGGAAGGAGTTATTTATATGAAAAAAGGTATTCATCCAGAAAATCACGAAGTCACAATTACATGTGTCTCATGTGGTGCAACATTCAAAACACATTCAACAAGTAAATCTATTCACGTTGATACATGTTCAAATTGCCACCCATTCTATACTGGAAAACAAAGATTCGTCTCAACAGATGGACGTATCGACCGTTTCAATAAGAAATACGGCAAGAAAAACTAAGTTAAATACCCATCCAAATGGATGGGTTTTTTCTTACATTAAACAAGCATATGTATAAATATAGGCAATTCTATTTATTGAATTTGCCTTATTTATTTGAAAATGCATATTAAGTGTAATACTCTATATAAATAGAGAAGGTAATAAATATGAAAAGTATATTTAAAACATTAATTGCATTTGCAGGAATGAGCTTACTTCTTGCAGGATGCAATCAAGGACAAACAACTACAACCGGTTCAACAAGCACTTCGGCACAACCAAGTACAGATTACTATGCTAGTATTTCTGACTCATTGTCTGGAGAAAGTTTAAGAAAAGCACTTCAATCTTTAAACTGGTCCAAAATTTCTGACAGAGCAAAAGGCTTTGTTTATGACTCTTTAAGACCACTTTTCCAATATGTTGATAGAGCAACAGATACTCCATCGGGAAAAATTGTTGGTTTCTACAATAACGAAATTATGGATGGCAAGTGGAATTCTGGAACAGTTTGGAATCGTGAACACTGCTGGCCAAATTCAAAAAGTGGTAATTTGGTTGAAAACGATTTACACATGGTTAGACCAACTAGTGTAAGTATTAATGAAGGCCGTAAAAATTATGCTTATGGTAGTGGCGGTAGCAATTACGACCCAGCTGAAGAAGGTTTCGCAGAATATCGTGGAATTTGTGCAAGAATTATTTTCTATTGTGCAATGAAAGTTGATGAATTGTCTTCTGTTAGCAAAATTAACACCGCAGGTGTTTTAACAGATATGCTTCGCTGGAATTTACAATATCCACCTCTAAAGAGTGATAGCGGAAGCCTAGCCCTTAGAGTTGAATGGAATCGTAACAATTTAATTGAGACTCATAAACAAGCTCAAGGTAATAGAAATCCATTTATTGATCACCCTGAATATGCATGTAAGATTTGGGGTAACACAAACTCACAAACCAAACAAATTTGTGGAATGTAATTGGAGGTAATGTATGGCGAAGAAGTTTTATATCACCACACCAATTTACTATCCTAGTGCTGAGGCGCATATTGGTCACGCTTACTGTACAGTAATGGCTGATATTTTAGCTCGTTACAAACGTTTACGTGGCATAGAGACATATTTCCTTACAGGAACCGATGAACATGGCGAAAAGATTCAAAAGAAAGCCGAAGAAAAAGGCGTCACACCACAACAATATGTCGATGAAATTGCTGGTAAGTTCAAAAACTTATGGAAAGCAATGAGAATTAGTAATGATGATTTTATTAGAACTACTGAAGAAAGACACACACGAGTTGTTCAAGATGTTTTCACTAAACTTTATGAAAATGGTGATGTCTATCTCGGAAATTATGAAGGATGGTACTGTACACCATGTGAATCTTTCTGGACCGATACACAAGTAGGACCAGAACATTTATGTCCTGATTGTCATAGACCAGTTCATAAAGCTTCTGAAGAAGCATATTTCTTTAAAACTCAAAAATACCTTCCTGAATTACTTAAATATATGGACGAAAATCCTAAATTCATTCTTCCTATAAGTAGAAAGAATGAAATGATGAATACGTTTATCAAACCAGGTCTTAATGATTTATGCGTCTCAAGAACATCATTTGATTGGGGTGTTCAAATTAGAGAAAATCCTAAACATGTTATTTATGTTTGGATGGATGCTTTAACAAACTACATCACCGCTTTAGGTTACGATTCAGATAATCCAGAAAAATTTGAAAAATTCTGGGAAGATCCTGAATGTGAAATTGTTCATATTGTTGGAGCTGATATTTCACGTTTTCATGTTATTTATTGGCCTATGTTTTTAAAAGGTCTTGGATTAAGACTTCCTAACAGAGTTTTTGTTCATGGACTTTTAGATATGAATGGCGAAAAAATGTCTAAATCTAGAGGCAATGTTGTTTCACCACTCCCAATGATTGACCGTTACGGCGTAGATACAGTTCGCTGGTTCTTAGCTAGAGAATTTGCTTTTGGAAGTGATGGAAGATTTACTCCAGAATTATTCTCAGAACGCACAAATACAGATTTAGCTAACAACTTTGGTAACCTAATCAATCGTACTTCTGCAATGATTGTTAAGTATTTCAATGGCAAGGTTCCTTCACTCTCAGAATTATCTGAAAAAGATAAAAATATGAGGGATTTGACGGAAAAAACAATCAAATCTTACGAAATTTTAATGGATGATTTGAAGATTTCTGAAGGTCTAACCGCTGTTACTGAATTACTTGATGCAGGAAATAAGTATATTCAAGAAACAGAACCTTGGACATTAGCAAAAGAAGGAAAAACAGACGAATTAGGTAATGTTATGGCCATCCTTGTTAACACTATTATTGTTGGAACAAAATTATTGTCCCCTGTTCTAGTTGAAACATGTGAAAAGGTCTATGCCCAATTTGGAATTAAAAAGGACCTTCAAAGCTATGATGTATGCAATAAGTTCTGCCCATTCGAAGGTGTTGAAGTTAGTAAGGGAAATCCTTTGTTCCCAAGACTTGATGTTGCAGTTGAAACTGAGTTTATTAAATCAATTTCAAAATGATAACAAAAAAGGTAGCTTTGCTACCTTTTTTATTTTGTGATAAAATAAGTAAAAAGAGTTAAAATTATGTTTATAAAAGTACCCGTTTCATTTATGGTTAAGAACATGGAAAAAGGTGACAAGAAATTTTTGAAAAACACCAAAAGTTTCGGAACATTTTCCATTATGAAAGATTTGCCTTATATCGATGATGGAGACGAATATCATAAGCTTGACGTTCTTGCTCCTGTTTTAGGAAAAGAAAATAGTATTGTTTTGTTCTATATTCATGGTGGAGCTTATCTTTATGGCAAAAAAGAATATGCTCAAATATTCAACTCTTGGTTTACCAATCAAGGATACACTGTTGTCTCTATTAACTATCGTTTAATTGATCCAAGTGAAAATATTGATATTGAAGATCAAATTAGAGATGTCTTTACTGCAATTAAATTTGTTTATGAGTTTAGACACGAATATAAATTAAACTTTGATAAATTTTGTTTGATGGGTGATTCTGCTGGAGGACACTTGTGCTTAATGACAGATTTAGTTATGCACTCAAAAGAACTCCAAAAATATTACAAAATTAGTGATGTTCCACCAGTCAACATCAAATGCATTGCTTTGAATTCAACCATGTATAACTTTAAATCTCTTGTACCTTTAGCAAGAAAATATTTAACAAAAAAAGGCACGAAAAAAGTGCTTGGAAATCGTTGCTTTGATGACGATTTTATTAAACAAAATTCCCCAAAAAATTATGTAGAAAAAGGCTATAAATTTTCACCTCTATTTAACTCGTCTTCATACCACGATTATTTCAATGGTCAATCCTTAGGATTGAAACATGACGCAAAAACATACAATTTAGATTTAGAATTTTTGTTTGAAACAAGTCCACGTAAATGTATAGGACATATTTATAACCATTTCGTCTTTGACGATGAGGGTTTAAAGTGTAATAACGCAATGTCTGCTTTCTTTAAGAAACATTGCGGTGTTGAATAGTCAAACAAACTTAAATATAATTACTCATATGAGTAAATTGAATCAGAATAAAACCCCTTATTTAGACGCTCTTAAAGAGTATGTAAATACAGATGTATTGCCACTTGATGTCCCTGGGCATCATATGGGAAATGTTTCAAACAAATTAAAAACTTTCCTTGGTGAAATGTCTTTTAGAGCTGATATTAACGCTCCAATTGGAATGGATAATTTAGCAAATCCACATGGAGTCCTTTTAGAAGCTGAAGAATTGATGGCAGATTTTTGCAATGCCGATAATGCATTCTTTTTAATCAATGGTACTTCTTCCGGAATCTTAGCAATGATTATGTCTGCTTGCAAAGCAAACGACAGAATCATTCTTCCAAGAAACGTTCACAAATCAATCATTAGCGCATTAATTCTTTCTGGTGCTTCACCAGTTTATGTCGCACCTAAACTTGATGCCGAATTAGAGATTGCCAATCAACCAACTGTTGAAGATTATATTAAAGCAATGCAACGTTATCCAACTGCTAAAGCAGTTTTTGTTATTAATCCGACATATTTCGGTGCAGTAAATGACTTAAAACGCATTGTAAAAGAAGCACATTCTAGAGGAATGGCAGTTTTAGTTGATGAAGCCCACGGCGCTCATTATTATTTTGACGAAAAAGGACCTGTTTCAGCTATGAAAGCAGGTGCTGATATGGCTTCGGTTTCATTCCACAAAACAGGCGGTTCACTTACTCAATCATCAGTCTTACTTTTAAAATCAGAAAAAATTACTAGAGAAAAGGTTCAAAAAACATTAAACATTTTAAATACAACCTCTCCATCAACAATTCTTATGGCATCTTTAGATGCGGCAAGACAATATCTTGCTACTAAAGGACAAGAAAATATAAATAGAGTTCATGAGTTGTCTGATTATGCTCGCGAAGAAATTGCAAAAATTAAAGGATTCATTCCAGTTAATAAAGAACACTTTATCGAAAAAGGCTGTTATGATTACGATGAAACAAAATTAGTCATTCAACTTGAACATTTAGATATTGATGGTTTTGCTTTATACCACTTATTGAAAGAAAAATATGATATCCAAGTTGAACTTGCAGAAACATATGTAATCATGGGCGTTTTGGCTATTGGAAATAACAAATCTCAGATGACACGCTTTATTAAAGCGTTGAAAGATGTTTCAAAGAATCACTACAACAAGAAAAATAAATTTAATAAACACGGATTTGGATGTGAATTCCCGTTCCAAATTATTCGTCCAAGAGCAGCTTTCCATGCTCCTGGAAAACGTGTTCCATTGAAGAAAGCAATCAATCAAATTTCTAAAGAATCCATTATGATTTATCCACCAGGAATACCTCTAATTGTTCCTGGAGAAGTTTTTACAAAAGAACTTGTTGAAAGAATTGAAGAATATAAGAAAATGAACTGCACAATCCTTAGTGATTATGGCGCAGATTTCGTAAACATAATTGATACAGATCGTTGGAATATGTATCACGTCTATGCCCACAAACTTTCAGACTATCTCTTAAAGAGAATCTCTACTCCTAGAGGTGACGGATATGAAATGCCATTTGAAGGCGATAAACACAGCGGAACTATTGTTCTTCTTCCATTTAGAAAAGATACTTGGAGAAATAACGCTGAACCAGCTTTAGCAAATTACAAAGAAGTAATCTATGCAATAGCTAAATATGAACCAGTTTATGTAGGTATCCATCCACTTATTTATAACAAAGTTATAAATGATTATACTGATAAGAAAAACATTTTTCCAATTAAGATTAGATACAACGACGCTTGGGCAAGAGATAACACACCTATCTTTGTAATAAACGAAGATAAGATGCGTTTAGTTGATTTTAGATTCAATGCGTGGGGCGGAGAAGTTGACGGTCTTTATTCAAACTATAAAGATGACGATTTATTGTCTGGACGTTTGGCAAAACACTTTGGGGTTGAACGTTATTATTTGGACGACTTCATTCTTGAAGGTGGATCTATTCATGTAGACGGCGAAAAAACATGTATGGTTACAAAAGCTTGTTTACTTTCAAAAGGAAGAAATCCACGCTTATCTCAAGTTGAAATTGAAGAACAATTAAAAGAATACTTGGGCGTAACTAAAGTTATTTGGCTTGAAAACGGAATTTATGAAGACGAAACAAACGAACACGTTGATAATGTTGCATGCTTTATCAAACCTGGCGTTGTTGCACTAGCATGGACCGATGATAAAAACGATCCTCAGTATGAATTCTCATCAAAAGCTTATAAGTTATTGAAATCTGAAACAGATGCTATGGGTAGAAAGCTTCAAGTTATCAAAATTAAACTTCCTAAACCTATTTATATGTCAAAAGAAGAAGCTAATGGTATCAAAGCTAGTAAGTATGATGCAAAAGCAAGACTTACAGGTTCACGTTTAGCTGCTTCATATATCAACTTCTATCAAGGTGAAAAATTTGTTATCCTCCCTGCATTCGGAGTTCCTGAAGATAAGCTGGCTAAGGCTAAATTAGAGTCTTTATATCCGGACAAGGACATTATCCAAATTAAATCTAAAGAGATTTTGTTAGGTGGAGGAAATATTCACTGCATTACTATGCAAATCCCATATCAAGAGGAGTTCAAAAAGAAAAATGAAAATTAAAGTAGCAATCACTCAAATGAGTTGTTCATCCAATTACGATGAAAATATTAAAAAAGCAATTTCTAACGTTGAAAAGTGCGCTAAAAAAGGTGCAAATATTGTACTTTTGCAGGAATTATTCTCAAATTTGTATTTCTGCCAAGTAGAAGATTATGACAAATTTGAACTTGCTGAAGAACGCGCAAAATCACCACTTATCAAGATGTTTAAAGAGGTTGCAAAAAAGCATCATGTTGTTTTACCAATTTCATTTTTTGAAAAGAGTGGAAACAACTATTTTAATTCGCTAGTAATGATTGACGCAGACGGAAAAGATTTAGGTTTATACAGAAAAACTCATATCCCAACTGGTCAATGTTATGAAGAAAAATTCTACTTCTCTCCAGGAGATACAGGATTTAAAGTTTTCAAAACAAAATTTGGTAAAGTTGGTATCGGAATATGCTGGGATCAATGGTTCCCTGAAACTGCAAGAATTTTAGCTCTAAAAGGTGCAGAAATTCTTCTTTATCCAACCGCAATAGGAAGTGAACCAGTTTTAGTTCGTGATTCTATGCCACATTGGAGAAACACTATGTGTGGACATGCTGCTGCTAATATTATTCCAGTTTGCGCATCCAACAGAGTTGGCGTTGAAAAAGCGCCAGGTTCAAGCATGGTATTCCAAGGCTATTCTTTTATTGCAAATCAATATGGTGAAGTTGTTGAATCAATGGATCGTGAAGAAGAAGGCTTTAGAATTCACGAATTTGATTTAGATGAAATAAACAAAGAACGTGTATCATGGGGTGTTTTCCGTGATCGTCGTCCAGAATGCTATGGAGATTTAAAGAAATATTCAAAATAAATGAACAAGAACGATAAGAAAAAGGAACTTCATAAAGGGAAAGTGAATCCTAACTCGATTAAAGAGTTTAAAGTTCACGAGGAGTGCGAACTTCTTCCTTTTTTGATTTCAAAATTTCCACATCTTTCTCGTAACAGTGTTAAATCTATATTGTCTAACCATCAAATTGCTGTAGACGGTGCTCCAGTATCGCAATTTAATCTTAAATTAGCTAAAGATGACATAGTCATTGTTAGCAAAATGAGAATTTCTAAAAAACAAAGAAAAAATCTTCCAATAATTTTTGAAAATAACGAATTTATTGTTATTAATAAACCTTCAGGATTGCTTAGTGTAGCTAGTGATACCGAAAAAGGTAGAACTGCTTACCGCATGGTTTCTGATTATATGCAGCAACAGGATAAACATAACAGGATTTATGTCGTTCACAGACTTGATGAAGATACATCCGGAGTCCTTATGTTTGCAAAAAATCCAGAGATAAGAGATGCACTTCAAAAGGCATGGTCAGATATAGTTAAGTCTAGACGTTATTATGCAATTGTAGAAGGTGAGATGGAACAAAAAGAAGCCCATCTTGTGAATTATCTAAAAGAAAATTCACTTAACCTTATGTATGTAACTGCTAGAACAAATGATAAGGATGCAAAAAAATGTATAACCAATTATAAGGTTGTACGTTCAAACGGCTCCTATTCACTCCTAGATATCAATATTGAAACTGGTCGTAAAAATCAGATTCGTGTTCAACTCGGAAATTTAGGACATTATGTTATTGGTGATGATAAATATGGAGAACCGAGCGATCCGATTAAGAGATTAGGTTTACATTCATATGAATTAAGCTTTGTTCATCCAATTACTAATAAAATGTTTAAATTCACTGCACCAATGCCAGAGGAATTTAACAAAGTATTTAACAAACAAGAACCAAAACCACAATTTAAGAAAGGAAAGTCAAAATGATTAAAAACAGATATATAGCTGCATTCACATCATCTGCATTATCTATTGCTCCTATGATTGCGATCATTTTGATTTTGCATTTCACAGGTTTAGGAACAATTACAATTGGAGATTCTTTAAATAATATTTGGTTGTTATTAATTGCAGCTGTTATTTTAATTTGCGGATTAGCTTTATTCCAAATCGGAGTTTCAAAAAGCTTGACTAAAGTTGGAGAATATATGGGAGCTTCCCTTTCTAAACAGAAAAAACTTTTCGTCGTAATTATATTTACGTTTGCGTTAGGACTTTTAATTACTTGTGCTGAACCAAGTATTTTAGTCGTTTCAAAACAAGTAACCATTATAGATAATCCAACTCTTAATGCTGTTTTGCTAATTGGTGCAATTGCACTTGGTGTTGGTATCTTTGTTTCTATTGGTGTTATAAGAATTTTAAAACAAAAATCATTGAAGGTTTGTTACCTAATATTTTATGCTTTAACATTTATGTTAATTTGCATTATTGCAATAGGTGACGAAAGTAAGAGAATGATGCTTCCATTTATCTTTGATTCCGGAGGAGTTACCACTGGTTCAGCGACTGTTCCTTTCATCCTTGCTATGGGTGCTGGTGTTGCTGCTGTTCGTGGTGGCAAATATGCATCAGACGATTCCTTTGGTCTTGTTGGAATAGCTTCAGTTGGTCCAATTATTACAACTGCAATAATGATGCTCTTTTTAACAAAAATTCCACCATATGGTGAAATACATGTCGGTAATGCAGATGTATTGTCTTCCTTTTTAGCAGCATTATTACCTCATAGTGATAACGGAACATTTGTTAACGGTTCGTTATTAGATGTTTTAATTGCTTTAGCACCAATAATGATTATTTTCTTCATTTACAACGCTTTGTTCTTAAAACTTCCAAGAAAACGTATTTATCAACTTTTATATGGATTTGGAATTACGTATGCTGGCTTATCATTGTTCCTTTGTGGAGCAAATGGCGGTATGACTCCAATTGGCAGACTTGTTGGACAAAACATCTCTGCACAAGATCCAATTGTGATTATTGTTGTCGCATTTATTATTGGTTTAGTTACAATCCTTTGTGAACCTGCTGTTCACGTATTAACCAAGCAAATCGTGGATATTTCTGCTGGTGGTATAAAGAAATTTACAGTCGTTGCAGTCTTATCACTTGGAGTTGGAACTGCTATTTGTTTATCTGCAGTTAGAGCAATTTACAATTTCAGTATTTTGTATTATTTAATTCCGGGATACGCGATTGTTCTTATCTTAATGTTCTTCTGCCCAGATATTTATACTGCAATGGCTTTTGACTCTGGCGGAACTGCATCAGGACCAATGTCATCGTCATTTGTTTTACCAATGATTATAGGTATCGTTGCAGCAAGAGAAGGAACAGATAAAATTTATGAAAACGGATTTGGCGTTGTGGCCTTAATTGCATTAACTCCGATTATTGCAATTGAACTCTTAGGAGTTGTTGAAACAATTAAGAACCAAAAGAGACTTGCTATTATGAAGTCTGTTGTTTATGGTCCTGAAGACGCTCAGATTATTCACTTTTAAAGGAGGTATATATGGCTTTACTAAAAAAGAAGAAAAAAGACGAACAACAACCGTCATTAGACAAGGTTATTGATAAGAAGTTATGCTTATATATTTCCATTGTTAACGAAGGATATGCAAATTCGGTAATTGATGTCTTAAAGCATCAAGGATCCAGCGCTCAGTTTGTTCAAAAAGGACAAGGAACAGCAAAGAAAGAAATCAGAGATATTTTAGGTATTGAAGATAATGGAAAAGATATTGTTGTTTCTATAATTACTGAAGACAAAGTTAAAAACGCGAAAAATGCACTAAATGCAATTTTTATAGCAAACAAAAAGATACAAGGTATTGCGTTTAAAGTCTCGCTATCAAGTATCATCGGTGTAAGGGTATATCAATTCCTTGCAGACATTATTAAGGAGAATTAGTTATGGCAGAAAAAATTGAAATGGTAATCGCAATTGTAAACCGTGGTTTCTCAGAAGAAGTTATGGATGCTGCAAGAGCTGAAGGTGCTCGTGGCGGAACAATTATTAATGCTCGTGGAACAGGAACACCTGAACTCGAAAAGAAATATGGTATTTCAATCACTCCTGAAAAAGAAATGCTAATGATTTTAGTAAGTGCGGATATTGTTGATAATGTTTTATCTGCAATCTATAAGAGAACAGGAATGGCGTCTAACGGCCAAGGTATTGTTTTCTCGGTTCCAGTTAGTGATGTTGTTGGAATTAAAGCTGCTTAATTCTTACCAAAAATATATACGCTCACACTGTGGGCGTTTTTATTTTATTCGCTCTAAACATTTATGTTGTGCTAAAATAACGCCATGGGAAATTCTTTATCAACAGAATTATCTTTCAGAGAAAAACTTGCAAATAAGTTTGCCTTTTTAAAAGACATTCATTGTTTGTTTTATTTTGTACTTTTATTAATTGGTGTTGGTTTAGGATTTTTTGGTTACGCTTTATTTACTCAGAGATTTACAACTCCATATTCTGGAGATTTTGCTCAACAAGCCTATCAAGCTTATTATGATTTCTACGATGATTGGTGGACTTTCTTTAGAACAGGTAAGTTTCCTTTCTTTGATACCAATACTTTTTTAGGAGCAGACAACGTTGCTGCTAATACGTACTATGGCCTTTTTTCGCCATTTACACTTCCAATTCTTTTTGTTCCAAGAAACTTCATTCCTCAAATGATGGCTATAGTCAGTATTGCTAGACTTGTAGTTGGAGGATTGCTCTTTAGAGTTTACTTAAAATATTTAGGTGCTAGCGAAAGAAGTGCGAGATTATTTGCCATTGCATATGCATTCACTGGTTGGATGGCATATTACTTGTGGTTTAATCCATTTTACGAAGTAATGACTTTCTTCCCTTTAATAATGTTTGGTATTGAAAAAGTTATTAAAGAAAGAAAAATTTGGGCTGTCACACTCGGCTTTTTCCTATTAGGTATTTCTAACTACTTCTTCCTTTTAACCGCCGGAGTATTTGGAGTTATTTACGCAGGTTTTAGATATTTCCAAACATTAAAGCAAAGAAACGTTAAAGAAAATCTTCTTGTAATTCTTTATGGCTTCTTAGGTTTCTTATTTGGCTTTGGTATGACAATGTTTTGTGTGTTACCGGCCGTTTTATCTAGTTTCTCTATAAATAGAGCAACAGAATCAAAGTATTTGCCTACATTGATAGAAGCATTTAAAAGCGGCAATTTACAACAAGCTTTCAAAATCATTTTTACATGTTGGCGTGGAGATGTTGTTACCGGAACCGACTATAATGCTTACAAGTTCTCTTTTGCGTTTCCATTAGCAGAATATTTCTTCCCACCAATATCGGATAGATTTGTTAATGTAATGCATTATCAATATTTCGAAAACACCGGATCCAGCATCTTTATCTATACCCCATGTATGATTTTGTTTGGATGTTCCATTTATCGTTCGTTTAAGAACAAGAAGATTTCACATTTTATAGCAATAATTCTTGGAACAGCATGCTTGTTTATTCCTTTCCTATATTTCCTTTGTGGTGCATTCGTAACTGCATACGGAAGATGGGAAATTGTTATCCCAATAATGATTTATGCTTACCTCGCTCTGAACTACGATCATTTGGATGAAATTAAGAGACCTGTTGTAATTGTTTCTGGTGCACTCACTTGTGCTTGCATGATGGGAACCATTTTCTTAGCAAAGGCTGTTATCTCAACTTATGAGAATTTCTTAGACTTTGGCGAAGTGGTTTATATGATTATCTACGAAGTCGTTTTATGCGCTGCAGAAACCGCTCTATTTGCAGGCCTTTGGAAGAAAAAAAGCTTGCATCTCTCCATTAAATTAACATTAATTGGCGAAATTATTGTTGTAGGAACATTAGTTGCAAACATCCACTGTTTACAAGACATTGATACCTCTGTTGGAGGTGGAATGCCATATGTCGAAATGGAAAGTGCTTTGGTTCAAAGAATTAACGAAATTGATAACTCTTACTTTAGAGTTCATAACTCAAGAGCATATGATGGGAATTTCAATGTTCAAATGTTAGAAAACTATAACGGACTCGCTTGTTTCCATAGCTTCTATAACAACGATGTAGATGATTTCTTAAGATTCTCGCAAATAATGATGCAAGATTATTCATGGACAGGTGGCGATTTCTTTAAACGTGCCAACTTAGATGAATTCCTTGGAGTTAAGTACTACATTTCTAAAGATAGCGAAATGACTTTCTACTATCCTGATGCAAACGGAAATATGCAACCTGTTGTATTTGATTTCAATGTTCCATTAAATTACGAAAAGATTGATAGCGGAGTCGAAGGCTATTCATTATATAGAAACACACAACAGATTGAATTAGGTACTTCATACGACACAATTTATTACAAACGTAATTGTTCTGAAGGAATAGGAAATGCGTTCTATCCAGGTGGTAGTGCAGAAGCACTTATTCGTAACGAAGAAGCATACTTTAAGGGTGCGATCTTAAATGATGCTGATGTCTATGACATCCACGATACATATGGAGACATCTTCTCTTATGAAGAAGCACCATCTATTTATTCTATGGATGCTATTAAAGTTAATTATGAAACTGAAGGCGTTTATAGAAACAAAGATAACAATTATTTTGATCCTCTCGACCCATATAGGGATATAAATGAAGATTGCAGAATTGCTGATCCAAACAATCCTGGCGATCCTATAAATAGAATTCAGATTTCATTTAAACCTACTGGAAGTGAATATTTCCCATTAGGTGCTGAAGGATCTTATTACATGTTTGACTATCCAATTAGAGGCTGGAGCCGTGATTATAATGCAACAGTTTATTTGATTGGCGAAGATGATTTAGGAAATCCAAAAGTAATAACATTTGATAACACAAGAAACGGTTATAGGGACAATTCAAAGTGTGTTAGAGCTTTATATTCTAAAGAAAAAGTAAAACGTATTATTGTTTGCGTTGACGGAAACGCATTCTATTGGAGAGCTACTTCACCATATAGTCCTGAACAACTTATTAAGTTGTATTATGAACCATTTGAAAATGTTTCCGCACGTTTCCAAAAAGCAATTGATAATGGTTTGCAAAATATTGCATATGATGTGAATCGTTATACATTCTCAACAAATTATTCTTCAAATCGTTTTGTTATTACTCAATTAGCTCATACAAAAGGTTGGAAGGTTGTCGGAACCGATTCAAATGGAGTAAAGCATAACCTTAAAACATATAATGCTCAAGGTGGATTTGTAGGGTTTGTTGCTCTTAAAGGTAACGCTACATATGAGATGACATATGCAACACCTAACTTTAATAAAGGATTGCTTATTAGTGTTTGTTCATTTATTGGTGCAGTTGGTTTATCGGTTGTAACTGCAGTAATTCAAAATAAAAAGAAAAAAGAGATATAAAATATCTCTTTTATTTGTGGTATGTTTCGTAAACTTTGCTTTTTCGAATATTTTTATCTTCGCTAACTTTTTTAATTGCGTCTTTAGCAGATAATCCGTTATTGATAAGTTCGTCTACTAATTTTTTAATGTCTTCATCTTTTAATTCAGTTTGAATTTCTTTTGGACATCCTTCAACAATTATCACCATTTCTCCCTTAAGCGTTTCAGGATCAATTTGAACTAGTTCTTCTAGTGTTCCGCGGATGTACTCCTCATGTAATTTTGTTAATTCCCTAGCAATACAAGCATTACGGTTTCCTAATACATCTAGAAGAGATTTAACGATTTTATCTATTCGATGAGGAGCCTCGTAGAATATTAAAGTTTCTTTTTTGGATTTAAGTTCTGACAATTCATCTTTTCTTTCTTTTTCCTTAGGACTTAAAAATCCGTGGAAATAGAAATGGTCACATGGTAAACCTGATGCAACTAAAGCATTTAAACCTGCATTAGGACCGCTAATAGTTGAAACATTAATTCCTGCTTCAATAGCGAGCTTAACAAGCTTTGCTCCTGGGTCAGAAATGCAAGGATATCCTGCATCAGACATATAAACAACTTTTGTTCCTGAAAGAATCTTAGGAATTAAGTTTTGAGCCTCGTTTACTTCGTTATGCTCTCTAAGAGAGACTGTTTGTTTTGATATACCTAAATAAGAAAGTAATTTGCCTGTTACTCTAGTATCTTCGCAGGCAATGATATCCGCGTCTTTAATTACTTCAATTGCTCTTGGTGAAATATCTCCAAGATTACCTATTGGAGTGGCGACTAAATAGATTAATGGTTTTGATTTATCAAAATTTAATGATCTCATTTTTCTACTTTCTTAATCATTTGGTAGTCTTTTAAATCTTTAAGTGGAACGAATTCAATGTCTTCTTCGTTTTCAAGTTTTACAACTCTAGAAAGAACGTTGATACCTGTAACTTTATAAATAACATCGTTTTTCTTGAATTGAGTTCCCATATAAGGGAAGTCTTTTTTGAGTTCTGTATAAGCGTCATCTTCGTATAAAAGACAGCAAATTAATTTGCCACAGTGACCACTTAATTTAGGAATGTTTAAAGATAACATTTGGTTTTTGGCTCTATTAATAGAGATTCCTTCCATACTAGTAAGGAAAGTGGTACAGCAAAGTGGTAAACCACACATACCAATTCCACCAACCATTTTAGCTTTATCTCTAGAGCCTACTTGTCTTAATTCGATTCTGCAGTGAAATTTAGATGCAAGAACTTTTAAAAGTTCTCTGAAGTCAACACGATCATCTGCAACATACACAATAACCAATTTGCTTCCATCTAAGGCATATTCAGCGTCAATAGGGCGCATTTCAAGACCGAGCTTATTAATTTCTTCCATAGCAATTTTCATTGCTTCAGCGCTCTTTTTAATGTTTGTTTGATAAATAAGCAAATCATCATCACTAGCTCTTCTGATTAATGGCTTAAGCTCTAATTGGCTTTTGTATTTTTTAATATTAATTAATTCTGTAGCTACAACACCAACTTGAAGTCCTCTAACGGATTCGGCGACAATTTTGTCGCCAATCTTAAGATCATCGATATCGGTGCCAAAGAAATAAGCTTTTCCTGAGCTAGAGAATTTGATTCCAACATAATATTTAGGATTCATATTTATTTCTCCTTTGCTATTTCATAAGCAATGTGGTCGAGAAGAAGACCGCGATTAACGTTCAACGATAATTTACTTATCGAAGACATAATTACATATAGGTCATCATCGACATGTTTTAACTTATTTTTCAATTCGTTTAGGTCATTTATAAGACTTAACAGAACAATATTTTCATAAACATCAACATTTAATATGTCTTGGAATAAAATTCCAAGTATTTTTAAGTATAATTTTGCAATATTGTTATCACCTAATTTAGGTGTGATGTAACTTTGATTAACATATATTGCTTCATCGGTGCTAATTTTAAGAGCTTCGATGAATGATAATAAGCAGTCTTTGACTGTTTGATATTCTTTAGAAGCTACTTTTTCTTTGATGCTTTCACCATCACTATAGAACGAACATAATAATTCAGCATCTAATTGTCCTACTCCGCATCTTACTGCGTCTTGAATAACATCGTTTTTAGGTAAAGCCTTGAAACGAAGAATTTGAGATCTAGACATAATTGTTGGCAATATTTTTGATTCGTTTTCTGTGGTTAAGAAAGCATAAATATTATTATCTGGTTCTTCTAAGAATTTTAGAAGAGAGTTTACTGCTACAGCAGTCATATTTTCTACTAAATGTAGAACATAAATCATTATTCCTTTGGAATTGTGAGAAGTTTTTTCAAACTCATTCATTAATTCCTCGATATCGCCAGTTTTTATAGTTTCTTCTGAACCATCGATGATGGCAATATCAGGATAAGAACCAGAATCGATTGCTAAGCAAGTCATACATGAGTCGCATGCAAGCGGAGACGGGTTATCACACACTATAGATTTTGCTAAATAAATAGCAGAATCTTTCAAGCGCATGCCTGGAGCACCAGAGAGCAAGTAGGCATGTGAAAGATGATCGCTTTTCAAAGCGTTAATAAAGGTTTTATAAATAACCGATTGATATTGTTCTAAATAATCCTTTACTTGCATTGAGCTAATCTATCTTTAATTGCTTTATAAGCATCATTAACAACCTCATCGAAAGATTTTGATGCATCTAAAACGACATATCTATCAGGGAAACGTTTTGCTAAATCTAAGAATGTTCTTCTTACGCTTTTATGGAATTCAATTTTCTCTAAATCGAGACGATTGACTTCTCTATTTTTGTTTGCTGCAATACGTGCTAAACCTATCTCGGGTTCAAGGTCAAATAAAAGTGTTAATTCTGGAAAATAACCGTCAGTTGCAAACATATTTAATGCTAAGACCCTATCAATTCCAAGTCCTCTAGCACCACCTTGATATGCAAGTGATGAGTCAATAAATCTATCTGAGATAACGATTTTTCCTTCTTTTGATAAAGGCCAAACTTTTTCAACTAAGTGTTGTCTACGACTAGCAGCATAAAGTAATGCTTCAGTCATACTATCCATTTTTGTATTTGCTTTGTCTAAGATAACGTTGCGGATTTCCTCTGCAATTGGAGTTCCTCCAGGTTCTCTTGTCAAAATAACTTCCAAGCCTTCTTTTTCTAAAAGTTCAGTAACGCGTTTTGTGACGCTTGATTTTCCTGATCCTTCTGGACCTTCAATAGTAACAAACATATATTTCCCCCATTAAATTTTCTTTCTTCCTTCTAAGGCTTTTGACAAAGTCAAAGAGTCTGCGTATTCTAGGTGCCCGCCCATAGGAAGACCATAAGCGAGACGTGAAACATTAATGCTCTTTGATTCAAGGATTTTAGCGATATATAAAGCAGTTGTTTCACCTTCTACAGTAGGATTGGTAGCAAGGATAACTTCAGTTACTTTATCTTTTTCAATTCTCTTTAAAAGAGCATCGATTGTAAGATCTTCAACACCAACCCCGTTAATAGCGGATAAAACTCCGCCAAGAACATGGTATGAGCCGTTGAACGTTCTTAATTTTTCAAAACCTAAAATATCTTTTGAATCTGAAACAACGATAATTTTTGTTTTGTCTCTATTTGGATCTTTGCAGATATCACAGATATCGTCTTCGGTATAATTTCCACAAATAGGACATTTATGAACGTTGTTTTTAACCGCTATCAAAGCATCAGAAAAATCCTGAATTGCTTCTTTTTTCATTTGCAAAACAGAATAAGCCATTTTTTCAGCAGATTTACGGCCTACGCCAGGTAATCTTTGAAAAGAATCGGCTAAAATTGAGATGCTTTTTAGTTCTTTCATTAATTAGAACATTCCTCCAGAACGTCCTGTGATTGCTTCGCTTGCAGCATTCATTTCTTCATCGATTTTTTCGCAAGCTTCATTGACTGCCATAACAATCATTTCTTCAATCATTTCTTTGTTTTCTTCTGAAAGTGCATCTTTATCGATATCGACTAATTTGAGTTCTTTGCTGCCCATAACGATAACAGTTACTGCACCACCTTTTGAAACTTTAAATTCTTTAGCTCTAATAGCATCTTGTGCTTTTTGTAATTCTCTTTGCATCTTTTGTGCTTGAGCTACTAATTGTTGCATGTTCATATTACTTTAATTCCTCCATGTTAATTTCAATACCATCTATATTTGGCAATTTAGAAATTTGATTCAAATTGCTGAATAACTTTGTTAATTGAACTTTCTTATCTACATCAATAGAGTAAACAAGATAATCGTGTCCAAATACTCTAGAGATAACATAGTTAATTGCTTCTTGATTTGCTTTAATGTTTGCTTTGTCAACATCCTTTGGCAAATTGAAATATAAGATTAATATTTGATCGCCAATAACCCAAGGCATACTGTTTTGTAGCAAAGCTACAGTCTCACCAATATTTGGATCAAATATATAATTGCTTAATTCCCTCCAACGAGTTGCAAGTTCAATTCTTTCTTCTTTGTGTTTTGTTCCAAGAACAAGTAACTTGATTAACAAATCATCATCGAAGTTATACTTTTCTCCTTCATCTACTAATGCGTTCACATCAATATGTTCGTCAAAAACAGATGGCTTTTGAGGTTCAACAGGTTTAACTTCTTCAACAACAACCGGTTCAGGTTTTGGTTCCTCAATCTTAATCTCTTCTTTAGGTTGCTCAACAATAGGTTCAATCTTAATTTCAGGTTTAACTTCTTGTTGTACAACTGGAGCTGGAGCAGGTTTCGGCTCGCTAACCGGTTTAGCAATTTCCTTCTGAACATTTATTGAATCTGCGGTGCAAAGTTCAAGAACTTTAACCTCGAACATTGCTTTAATATCGTTAACAACTTTATAGCTTGTTTGTGCCTTCATTAAAGCGTTAATCATCGTTATAACTTTAATATCATTAAACTCAGTTAAAGTTTCAGCGGCAGTAATTTCATCTAAAACAGTTAAACAAGATTCGTCTTTAGTTCTAGAGAAAATAAGAATGTCTTTTAGGATATCCAATAAATCATTTGTTAAACGTTTAATGTCTACCCCGCCTTCTGAGAAAGCGTTAATTTTGCTTAGACAAGTGTTGATATCGCCGCGATTAATTGCTTTCAAGAAATTAACCTTTTCTTCAATTGATGTAAGACCAAACAACAAGTTAACATCTTCAACTTTGATGGTGTTACCACTATAAGCTAATACTTGATCAAGAATTGACAAAGCGTCACGAACGCCTCCATCTGCAAGAGAAATAATCAAACCTAATGCAGTTGGATCATAAGTAACTTTTTCTTTATCAAGAATTTCGGTCATCCTTGTGTAAATATCTGCATTACTTACTTTTGTAAAATCATATCTTTGGCAACGAGAAATAATTGTTGGAAGAATTGAATGTGGTTCAGTAGTTGCAAGAATAAATACAACATATTCAGGTGGTTCTTCTAATGTTTTAAGCAAAGCGTTAAATGCTTCTGCGGAAAGCATATGAACTTCGTCAATAATGTATATTTTCTTCTTACCCTTGATTGGAAGATAATTAACTCTGCTAATTAAGTTACGAGCTTGCTCGATACCTCTATTACTTGCAGCATCAATTTCAATTACATCAGGATGTGAACCTTCTGTAATATCAACACAGTTTGAGCATTTATTGCATTGGCAGCCTTGTCCTTCTTCACAGTTAAGAGCTTTAGCAAACAATCTTGCCATAGTTGTCTTTCCTGTTCCACGAGGACCGCAAAAAAGATAAGCATGGGCAACTTTGTTGAGCTTCAATGCGTTCTTCAATGTTTTAATAATATGCTTTTGACCAGCTACTTCTTCAAAAGTTTGAGGTCTATATGTTCTGTATAATGCTTTATATGCCATAATTAATTACCGATTTTGATTATACTATTTTTGTTAGTTTCTTAAAAGCGAAAATGTCTTCTTTTAATATATTATTAACTTATGCCTTCTAACTCTTTATGAAAAAGTCTAAGTATGCTATAATTCGTGGCGATTATGGAAACAAGTATGTTAAAAAGACTTGAAGCATCAAAAGTCAGACTTCAAGAAATCGACAAAGAATTATGTGACGAAAATGTAACTAGGGATATTAAAAGATTCCGCGAAATTTCACGTGAAAGAAAATATCTTGAACCAATTGTTGAGAGTTACGAAAAGTATATTAAATTACAAAACGATTTTGATGACACCGAATTGCTTATTGCTGATTCAGATCCATCAATGGTTGAATTTGGACACGAAGAACGTAAGAGATTAGGTGAAGAAATTGATAAGTTAGTTGAAGAAACAAAAGTGTTACTTTTGCCTAAAGATCCAGATGATGACAAAAATATAATTGTTGAGATTAGAGGCGCTGCAGGAGGAAACGAAGGGAACATCTTTGCTGGTGACCTTTTCAGAATGTATGTTCGTTATGCTGAAACACAAGGATGGAAGATTCAAATGATTGATGAAAGTCCATCAGAAGCAGGCGGATATTCAAACGTATCTTTCATGATTAAAGGTGAAGGTGCTTATTCAAAATTAAAATTTGAAAGTGGTGCTCATCGTGTTCAACGTGTTCCGAAAACTGAAGCATCAGGTAGAATTCACACCTCAACAGCTACAGTTTTAGTTATGCCTGAAGCAGAAGAAATCGATGTAGAAATCAATATGGCTGATGTCCAAGTTGATACTTATCGTTCACAAGGCGCTGGCGGACAAAACGTTAATAAAACAGAATCAGCTGTTCGTATGACACATATTCCAACAGGTGTTGTTGTTTCTTGCCAAACAGAAAAATCTCAAATCCAAAATAGAGAAATCTGTATGCAAATGCTTAGAGCAAAGATTTATGCAAAGATGCAAGAAGAACAACAAGAGAAAATTGGTAATGAAAGGAAATTAAAAGTTGGTACAGGCGAGAGAAGTGAAAAGATTAGGACTTATAACTATCCTCAAAACCGTGTTACCGATCACCGTGTAGGTTTTACAATTCAAAAACTTGATCGTGTTATGGAAGGCGACTTAGAAGAAGTTTTAGAAGCTTTGATTCACTACGATCAAGAAATGAAGATGCTTAACGAGCATTAAGATGGCAACATTATTTGAAGTATATAAAGAAGCCTTAAAAAAGCTTGAAAATCCAAACAAAGACGAAATCAATATTCGTATGCTTTTGTGTGAAATTAATGGCCTCAATTCAATGACCGAATTTTACATCAAGAAAAATGAAAATATTAGGGATTTGCAAAGATTTAATGAGAATTTATCGAGGTTTTTGAGTGGCGAACCAATTCAATATATTATTGGAAAAGCCGACTTTTTTGGGTCTACTTTTAAGGTTGATAGAAGAGTACTAATTCCTCGTCAGGAGACCGAAGAAGTGGCACTGTACGCACTACAAAAAATTGTTAAAGTTTTCCCAAATAAAAAAGTAAGATTAGCGGATGTTTGCTGTGGCTCAGGATGTATTGGAATCTCTCTTTCAAAACACATCAATACAGAAGTTTTATATTTGAGTGATATTTCAAAAGACGCATGCGATGTAGCTTTAGAAAATATAGCTTTGAATAACATAACAGGATATGTCGTTAACGGCGATTGCTTAAAGTCATTTATTAAACATGGTATTAAATTAGATGTTATTGTTTCTAATCCACCATACATTTTAAAAAAAGAAGACGTAGATAAATCTGTTTTAGATTACGAACCACATAACGCTTTGTTCACAAACGACGATTTAAGTGTTTATAGGTCTATTTTAGAGGATGCATATCAAGTAATGGATGACAAATTACTAATAGTTTTTGAAATAGGCTACTACTTAAGAGAGAAATTGATAAATCTTCTCCAAGAATTACAATTAGATTGTGTTTTCACATTTAGGAAAGATATGAATGATAAAGATCGTATATTCTCCGTTCTTTTGGAGCGTAAAATGGAATCATGAAAATATTAAAACAAAATGAATATAAAATAGGCGCTGAAATTCTTAAAAAAGGTGGAATTATTGCCTTTCCTACAGAAACAGTATTCGGGGTTGGAGTTATTTGGAATAATTTAAATTCGTATAAACGCTTAATTGATGTTAAAAGAAGACCTCCAGAAAAGCCATTCACACTTATGTGTGGTAAAGTATCTGACATCGATAAATATGCTATTGTTAACGACATAGCAAGAAAACTTATAAATAAGTTTATGCCAGGTCAATTTACAATAATTCTTCCTGCAAAAGAAGGAATCGGAAATAATGCAGTTGCTAATGGTGTTATTGGAATCAGAGTTTCATCTGATAAATTGGTAGCTGATTTAATTAACGAAGTCGGAGAACCGTTATTCGTACCTTCTGCAAATAAAGCTGGGGAAAAGCCAGCAACAAAGACTGAAGAAGTAATAGATGCATTCCACGAAGAGTTGGATGCAATTATTGAAGGAGAATCTACTAGTAACGTTCCTTCTACAATAGTAATTGTTGATAAGGATGTAAAAATTGTTAGACTAGGATTAGTTACTGAAGAAGAAATTGCACAAGCAATAAAGGAGTAAATATGAAATTATCAATCGCATGTGACCATGCAGGTTACAACTATAAAGAAGAAGTTAAAAAATATCTTGAAAATAAAGGCCATCAAGTCATTGACTGTGGCACTTATTCACTTGAATCTTGTGACTATCCAATTTTTGGAAAAGAAGCAGCTAGAAAAGTAGCAAATAAAGAAGTAGATTTTGGTATCTTAATTTGCTCTTCAGGTGAGGGCATTATGATTGCTGCAAATAAAGTTCCTGGAGTTCGTGCAGGCCTTGCTTACAATGACGATGTTGCTCGTTTAATAAGACAACACAATAATGCAAACATGATTGCTTTTGGTGCTAACTTCATGGCGCTTGAAGATGTTAAGAGAAGAATTGATATTTTCTTAGCTACAGAATTTGAAGGCGGTCGTCACGAAAGACGCGTTAACGAAATCGAACAATAAGCAAAACACACGGCTATGCCGTGTTTTTTATTGTCTGAAAAAAAGATTCCAAAATTGTAAATATGATTATTGATGGAATCTTTTATTTGTCCGAGATGTGGAAACAAAAACAAACGCTATATTGGATATAAAAACGGTAAACCTTACTGTCGATTATGCATTTCAATGAAAGGTGAAATGGCAAAGGAAAATATACCAAGCAAATATTATCCAGTTTTAAGTTTGCATTATTCTTTAAGTCCTGAACAAAAGAAAATTTCAGACAAAATAATATCAAATTTTAAGTCTGGAATAGATACCTTAGTTTATGCAGTTTGCGGTGCCGGAAAAACTGAGTTAATTTTTGGCGTTATTCAATATGCTCTAACTAAGAAAATGAATGTAGGTTTTGCTATTCCAAGAAGAGATGTCTGCATTGAACTTTTTCATAGAGTCAAAGAAGCGTTTCCGCACAACAAAGTTGTGTCGGTTTATGGTGGGCACACAAGCGAACTTAACGGAGACATTATAGTATTAACTACACATCAATTATTTCGATATCCAGAATTCTTTGATCTTCTCATTTTGGATGAAATTGATGCGTTTCCATATAATGGAAATGCTTTGTTGAATTCTATGTTCAAAAAATCTTTAAAAGGATATTCTGTTTTGATGTCAGCAACTCCTTCTGAAGAAATTCTGAGTTTGTATAGAAAAGGGAAGCGAGATATATTGGAACTTAACACAAGATTTCATAAACATCCATTACCAGTTCCTAAAATAGTAGTTAAAAAAGGAATATCGAGACTTATATCTTTAATTAAATATTTGAAATCGTTCAATAAGGAAAATAAACCCGTTTTCGTATTTGTTCCAACAATAGAAATGGCTGAAAATTTGTTCTCAATTTTAAGAATATTTTGCAAAGGTGGAAATATAGTTCATTCAAAGCAAATTTTTAGGCAAAAAATAATAGAAAATTTTAGAGAAAACAAATACAAATATCTGGTTACTACCGCAGTGTTGGAAAGAGGCGTAACAATTAAGAATTTACAGGTAATAATTTATAATTCCGATCACTGTTTGTATAACGAGTATTCATTAGTACAAATAGCAGGTCGAGTTGGGAGGAAATTTGATGCTCCAAAAGGTGAAGTTATTTTTCTCGCATCTAAAGAAACAAAAGACATGCGAAAAGCAAGAGAAAAAATCATTTCAAAAAACAAATTTTTGTAAAATATGTTTCAACGAAATTGAAGACAATTCGTTACATAGTTTGATACATCAAAAAGTTACGATTTGTCATCGATGTTTTAATAAATTTAAACCTATTTTTAAATATTTCAATGTAGGGAAAATAAAATGTTTAGCTTTGTATAATTATGATGAAATTATTAGGGAAAAATTATATCAATTTAAAGGATGCTTTGATATAGAATTAGGAACCGTTTTCTTAGAGTATTTTAGGCCATTTTTAAGGCACAAATTTTTCGGATATATTATGGTTCCAGCACCATCTTTTGAAGATAAGAATATTGAACGAGGTTTTAACCATGTTGAGGTTATTTTTTCTTCACTAAAAATGCCTATAGAAAAATGCTTCATAAAAACAGAAGACATTAAGCAAGCAGACTTGTCTTCAGAAGAGAGAAAAAATGTTGGAAATTATCTAAAAATTGTTAACGGAAAAAAGCTATCAGGAAAGAAGATATTAATTGTTGATGACGTATACACTACTGGTTCAACAGTTAAAGCAATGATAGAAATGATAAAAGCATACAATCCAAAAGAAATAAAAGTTTTAGTTATGAGCAAAACAATCAATCCTGTAGAACGTATTAAATAGTATTTATTGTTTAAGCATTATATAAATGCTAACATAGTAAAGTCGCAATTAAGGAGTTTAGTTTATGGCTAATTTTATTGAGAAGTTATTCAGAGTAGACCAAAGAGTATTGAGAAAATACGAAAAAGAAGCAGATAAAGTCATCGCTTATGAAAAGCAAATGAGAGCAATGAGTGATGAAGAATTACGTGCAAAAACCCCATATTTTAAGGATTTACTCGCAAAAGGTGCAACATTAAATGATATTAAATATGAAGCTATGGCTGTTGCTAGAGAAGCAGCATTCCGTACACTTCATCAATTCCCATACAAGGTTCAAATTATTGGTTCATTAGTTATGCATGATGGCGATGTCGCTGAAATGAGAACTGGTGAAGGTAAGACTTTAACAGCCACAATGGCTATTTATTTGAACGCATTAGCAGGTAAAGGCGCTTATGTTGTTACGGTTAACGAATACTTAGCTTCTCGTGATGCTGACTGGATGGGTCAAATTTATAGATTCCTTGGTTTAACAGTTGGATGCAACTTAAGAGAATTAACTCCTCAACAAAAGAAAGAAGCCCACTTATGTGATATTTGTTATACTACAAACGCTGAATTAGGCTTTGATTACTTAAGAGATAACATGGCTACTACAAAAGATAGACGTGTTCTTCGTGGCTTAAACTACGCTGTTATTGATGAAGCCGACTCAATTCTAATTGACGAATCAAGAACACCATTAATTATTTCTGGTGGTGCTAAAGCAACTGCATCTCAATATAAAGTTGCTGATCGTTTCGTCAAAACTTTAAGAAAAGATAAAGACTACGATATCGATATTAAAGACAAAACCGCTTCTTTAACTGAAGAAGGTTCTTTAAAAGCTGAAAAGATGTTTGGAATTCGTAATCTATACGATCCAGAACATCAAGATTTAGTTCACCGTATTTATCAAGCTTTAAAAGCTAACTACATCATGTCTCGTGATGTTGAATATATGGTTGATGATGAAAATCAAATTCAATTAATTGACCAATTCACTGGTCGTATCTTAAAAGGCCGTGAATATTCCGATGGTTTACAACAAGCTATTCAAGCTAAGGAAAATGTTGAAATCAAACAAGAGACAGTTACTCTAGCAACTGTTACATATCAAAACTTCTTCCGTTTGTTTACAAAAATGTCAGGTATGACAGGTACTGCAAAAACTGAAGAAGAAGAATTCCAAAAGATTTACAACATGCGTGTTGTTACCATTCCTACAAATAGACCAATTCAAAGAATTGATGCTATCGACTACATCTACGCTCATAAAGATGAGAAATTAAAAGAATTAACTGAAGAAGTTAAGAGAAGACACGAAAAAGGACAACCAATTTTAATTGGTACTGTTTCAGTTGAATCTTCAGAAGAGATTTCAAATTTATTAACCGCAGCCGGTATTAAGCACGAAGTTTTGAACGCTAAGAACCATGCTCGTGAAGCTGAGATTATTTCACACGCTGGTGAAAAAGGTTCTGTAACAATTGCTACAAACATGGCTGGTCGTGGTACCGATATTAAGATTAACGACGAAGTCAAAGCACTTGGCGGATTATGTGTTTTAGGTACTGAACGTCACGAATCACGCCGTATTGACAACCAATTACGTGGACGTTCTGGACGTCAAGGCGATCCAGGCTTTTCAAGATTCTATATTTCATTTGACGACGATCTAATGAAAAGATTCGCTGCAGAATCTGTTCAAAAGAGAATTGAATCTTTTGGTCCAGGACCATTAGAGTCAAAAATGTTCTCAAGCGTTATTACAAACGCTCAAAAACAAATTGAAGGTCAAAACTTTGATATTCGTAAGAATTTATTGGACTACGATGATGTTATTTCACGTCAAAGAAAAGCTATTTATGAAAAACGTGATGCAATCATGTTTGCTGAAAATATTGACGATTTAATTCGCGAATTCTTTACAACAGCAGGTTTAGTTTTAGCTCATAAAGCTGTTCCAACAGATAGTAAAGAAGGATTAATTGACGGCGAATCATTACGTAAAATTCTCGAACCAAAATTTGTTCCTGAAGGATCGTTTGATGCAAACGCATTTAACTTAGCACCAGTAGAAGAAGCTGGAGAAGATTTGGGCACACTTTTATATGATGCTTACCTAGTAAGACGTGGACAATGGCCAGCAGAAATTGCTAACCAAGTTGAAAGAGAAGTTGCTCTTCAAACAATTGATCAAAACTGGACAAAACAAATCGACACAATGTCAAGATTACGTGAAGGTATTCACCTTCGTTCATATGGTAACGTTAACCCATTGCAAGATTATGTTAATGAAGGCCAAGCTCTCTTTAGAGAGTGCTTAGAGAATATTTCTGTTGAATCTGCATTTAAATTTTTAAATGTTGTCATTCAAATTAGAAAACAACCTCAACCACAACCAGAAACTCCAAAACAAGAAGCAACTGATGTAGAAAGCAAGGATGTAAAGGAATAATGAAAGAGCTACAAGAACTTAAGTTAGAATTAAACGAAATAACTGAACAAGTCTATAGACTCGGTGATTCTCTTTGACCTCGATTTCTTAAATAAAAAAGTCTCTAAATTAGAAATTGAACAAAACAAAGAAGACTTTTGGAACGACCAAAAAGCTGCTTTAGCAATTATTGATGAGTTTAATGATGCGAAAGAAGAGCGCGATACTTATCTAAATATAACTAAAGCACATAAAGATATAACTGATTTGATTCAAGCTTGTACTGATAATGACGAAGATACTAAAAATTTCATTGAAGAAATGCTTGATGATTTGAACAAAAGTGTTAAGAATTTTAGACAAAAACTCCTTTTTAAAGGAGAATTTGATAAATTAAATGCAATTTTAGAAATTCATAGTGGTGCAGGCGGCACTGAAGCTCAAGACTGGGCAGATATGCTTTCTAGAATGTATGTAAGATGGTGTGAACGCCATAATATAAAGTTTTCTGTTGTTGATTCTCAACCAGGCGAAGAAGCTGGAATTAAATCAATGACATTAGCAATAAATGGTAAGAATGCATATGGCCTTTTAAAGAGTGAAAAAGGAGTACATCGTTTAGTAAGAATTTCTCCTTTTGACGCAAACAAAAGAAGACATACAAGTTTTGCTTCTGTAAACGTTGTCCCTCAATTTGACAACAATGTCGATATCAAAATTGAAGATAAAGATTTAAGAATTGATACATACCGTTCAGGTGGTGCTGGCGGACAAAACGTTAATAAAGTTGAAACCGCAGTTAGAATCAGTCATATTCCTACAGGAATTGTTGTTTCTTGCCAAGTTGAACGTAGTCAATTATCAAATAGAGAAATGGCTATGAACATGTTAAAAAGTAAACTCTATCAATTAGAGATGGAGAAGAAAGAAAAGCAATTAGCCAACATAGTTGGAGAACAAAAAGATATTGAATGGGGCAGCCAAATTAGATCTTATGTTTTTTGCCCATACACATTAGTTAAAGACAATAGAACAAACTATTCTGAAAGTGGAATAGATGAAGTAATGGATGGCAACATTGATGGATTTATGTATTCATACCTTGAAATGTTATCTCGAAATGCTGAATTAAAATAATGATTGAACGTAAGTTTGAACTAGTAAGCGATTATAAGCCTACTGGAGACCAACCTAAGGCCATTAAGGACTTAGTTGAAGGAATTGCTAATGGTAAACCATTACAAGTCCTATTAGGGGCTACCGGTACAGGCAAAACTTTTACAGTTGCTAATATTATCAAAAAAGTTCAAAAACCAACACTTGTTATAGTCCATAATAAAGTTCTTGCTGGACAACTATACGAAGAGCTTAAACAACTATTCCCAAATAATAGAGTTGAATACTTTGTTTCAAACTTTGATTTCTATCAACCTGAAGCTTATATTCCTTCAAGCGATACATATATTGATAAAAATGCTGTAATGAATGAAGAAATTGAAATGATGCGTACAAGCGCAATCAATTCAATTTTGGAAAGAAAAGATACAATAATTGTATCTTCAGTTGCTTCAATTTATGGTTTAACAGATCCTGACGAATATAAAAATTTAGCATTCGATATTCGCGTTGGAGAAGAGCTTGATAGAAAGAAATTTTTCCAAAGATTAGTTGATGCTCAATATGTTAGAAATAGCTTAGATTTAAAGCCCGGTTCATTTAGAGTTAGAGGGGACATTATTGAAGTTTGCCCACCTCACACAAATGAAATTGTTATAAGAATTGATACATTTGGTGATGAGATTGAACGAATCGATGCTGTTAATTTATTAACAGGAGAAGTCAAAGAATCGTTTAAAACCTATCCGTTTTTTCCTGCATACGACCATGCTTCAACTAGGGCAAGAATTGAAAAAGCAGTTCAAACAATTTCTGCTGAATTAGAAGAAAGACTAGCTTACTTCAAAAACGAAGGTAAATTGCTAGAGGCAGAACGTCTTGAAATGCGTACAAAACAAGATATGGATTCAATGTTAGAATTTGGAACATGTCCAGGTATTGAAAATTATTCAAGACACATTGATGGCAGACCAGCAGGAAGTAGACCGTTTTCGCTTATAGATTATTTTCCAAAAGATTTCCTTTTAATTGTTGATGAGTCACACGTTACTTTTCCTCAATTGAAGGGAATGTATAATGGAGATCGTTCTAGAAAAGAAACACTTGTGGAATATGGTTTTAGATTGCCTTCAGCGTTAGATAATAGACCTCTTAGATTTGAAGAGTTTGAGAAAATAGTTTCTCAAGTTATATGTACTTCTGCTACGCCAGGTGACTATGAATTAGAAAGATGCCACGGCGTTGTTGCAGAACAAATTATCCGTCCAACAGGACTTCTTGATCCAAAAATTGATGTACGTAAAACAATAGGTCAAATTGATGACTTAATTTATGAGATTAAAAAACGTACAGAAAAGAACGAGAAAGTTATGGTTGTTGCTTTGACTGTTCGTATGGCGGAAGATTTAACAGCATTCCTTAAGGAAAGAGGTATAAAAGTTGCATATTTGCACCATGAAATTAAGACATTAGAACGTAATGAAATTATCTATCAATTACGTAAAGGAAAATATGATGTTTTAGTTGGTATCAATTTGTTAAGAGAGGGACTTGATATTCCTGAAGTTTCTTTGATAACAATTTTGGATGCTGACAAAGAAGGTTTTTTACGTTCAACACGCTCCCTTATTCAAGTTATTGGACGTGCCGCAAGAAACAAAAATGGCAAAGTTATTATGTACGCCGATACTATGACAGATTCGATGAAATCTGCAATTGAAGAAACAAATAGAAGAAGAGCAATTCAAAAAGCTTACAATGATGAAAATGGTATTGTTCCGACAACAATTGTTAAACCAATTCATCCGCCAATAAAGAATACTCAAACAGAAAGAGATAAAGCAAATAAGATTTCTTTTAAATCTTCTCAAAGTGAAATTGAAAAAGAAATTAAGCGTCTCGAGAAGGAAATGCATGCTGCTGCAAAAGAATATGATTTCGAACGAGCAGCAGAAATTAGAGACATTATTATTGAATACAGAACATCATTATCTAAATAAAGAGTTTGCTTTACACATTAGATTGTGTAATTATATTAAAGCGAACTTGTTGAAAGGAGAACAACTATGCAATGGTATGACATTTTATTCTTAATCGTCGCACTTATCATCGTTGTTTTATCTTTACTCCAAGGCGGTAAATCAGAAGGTGCTTCTGGTGCTATTACCGGTGGAGGAATGAACATTTTCGTTAAGACAAAAGAAAGAGGATCTGAGAAAATTATTACATGGCTTACATTTTCGTTTGTCATTGTATTCTTGTTCCTTGCAATCTTGATAAGCTGTTTACAAGGTTAATAACTTGTCTTAGAAGAGTACCGCAAATGGCGGTATTTTTTTAAATTTAAAATTTCGCACGTATTTGATATAAAATAGTAAATTGAGGCAAGAAATATGAAGAAAAGTATGTTAAAGAAGTACGCAAAACTTATTACTAAAGTTGGTGCTAATGTTCAAAAAGGACAAGAAGTTGAATTGGTGATTAGCGTTCATCAAGAAGAACTCGCTTGTTATATCGTTGAGAATTGCTACAAACTTGGAGCAAGCAAAGTTAATGTTAGATGGTTTTCAGATAAGACCAGCAAAATTACAACTGTAAAAGCTTCAATTAAAACTTTGTCTGAAGTTACAGAAGAAGAACTCGCTAAACAAGAAAGACTTTGCACAAAATTACCAGCCTTCATTTACATTGAAGATGAAGATCCAGATGCAATGAAAGGTGTAGACCAAGCTAAGGTTGCTAAGATTAGACAAGCAACATATAAAATTATCAAACCTTATAGAGATAGAAGAGAAAATAAATATCAATGGGTTATTGCTGGTGCTGCATCACCCGAATGGGCAACAAAAGTTTTCCCTGGCTTATCTAAGAAAAAAGCAGTGGAAGCATTGTGGGATGCAATTTTAAAAACATCTAGATGCACAGATGATCCAATTAAAGCTTGGGAAGAACATAACCGTGATTTAGCTAAACGTACAGCATACTTAAATTACTTGAATTTAGATTATTTACATTACACAAGTAAAAATGGCACCGATTTTAAAGTATGGATGTTGCCAAATGTTAACTGGCTTGCTGGCGGAGAAACAACATTAGGAAGTAATGTCTATTACAACCCAAATATTCCATCAGAAGAATGCTTTACAAGCCCAGAAAGAGGAAAAGCAGAAGGCATCGTATTTTCAACAAAACCACTTTCTTATCAAGGCGAATTAATTGAAAACTTCTCAATAAGATTCGAAAAAGGAAAAGCGGTAGAAGTTCATGCAGAAAAAGGTGAAGAGCTTTTAAAACAAATGATTGCTATGGACGAATATGCAGGTTACTTAGGCGAATGCGCTTTAGTTCCATTTGATTCACCAATTAACAATACTGGTATCTTATTCTTCAATACTCTTTATGATGAAAACGCAGCATGCCACTTAGCTTTAGGCGCCGGTTTTACAAACTGTGTTCAAAACTTTGAGAAATATACTTTAGAAGAAATGACAAAAATGGGTATTAATGATTCTTCAATCCATGTCGATTTCATGATTGGTTCTGATGATCTTAATATTGTTGGCTATACAAGAGACGGAAAGAAAGTCCAAATCTTTAAAAACGGAAACTGGGCTTTCTAGAATTCATAAATATCGTTCGAAATATTTTCATCAACGATATCAATAATTTCATTTAAAGGTAATTTACCTTCTGGAAGGATGAGTTGTTTATTTACTTCATCAATTCTTTTAACAATAGTTTTAACTGTATATAGATATCCGTCGTAAAAATATGTGATGGTTAATTCTTGTTTTTTATAGTTAAGTAAAATGCGGTTTATTTTTTCTGCTTTATCTATTGAAATTTTTGGTTTTTCAATTTTGTTTTTTTCATATCGCATTTTCTCTAGGCAAGTAGACTGTTCAATCAAAGAAGAATAAGGTGCCCATTTTTTCATTCCACGTTCGCTCATTTTCTATGTCCTCCAATTTGATTGTGTCTTTCTTTAGCAGTACTTTTCTCTAAAAGAGAAGAACCTCTTAATACAGAGTCTTGTCCGTACTTTCTTTTAATGTTGTCCATAGCCTTTTGCATTTTGGCTCTTTTGATTTGCTCTTCTGGATTATCAAATAAAGACATTTGAACAGGTTTATCGCTTGTTAATTGCCCATATGAAATATAAATTCCACGAGTTAAATGTTCCCCGATATATTTAAGAAAAATTGATTTAATTTCTTTAAACAATACTTCGCTATCATCAGTTGGTATAGGTAGTTTACTTTGATGTGAGAAACCACCTTCCAAATCATCATATGTATATCTAATTGATAGAGAAACACTTTCTGTTTGTTGTCCATGAGCACGTAATCTATTTGAAAGATCGTCATTCATTTCTCTTAAAAGTATTAAAGTTTCTTCTTTTGTATAATCTTCATGCAATGTTTGACCTAACGAAAAACTATTTTCTTCTGGAATGTACTTGTCTCTAATATTTGTATCATCAATGCCGTTAGCGTGTTCCCAGAGTTGCTCTCCAATAACGCCAAACTTTTCTTTTAGGAATTGTTCAGAACAATTTGCTAATTGTCCAACAGTAAAAATACCTAGATTATTTAGTTTTCTTTCATATCCATGTGAGATACCCCACATTTTAGAAAGTGGTGTAACTTTCCATAATTTATTTTTGATATCTTCTTTTGTCCAAATAGCAATGTAAGGCGCTCTTTTCTTACCGTCTAAATCTAGCGCAAGTTTTGCCATTAACATATTCTCTCCAATACCTGCAGTTGCAACTAATCCTAGCTCTTTAAGAATTCTTTCTTGGACCTTCATGACTAGTTGTCTTGGAGTGCAATTATACATTTTTAAGTAAGGAGTTAAATCGATAAACAATTCATCAATTGAATAAACGTGAATATCGTCTTCTCCAAAGAAATCTAAGACAATTGAAACGACTTTTGCAGACTTTTCGACATATGTAGTCATTCTTGGAACAGCAAAAATTAATCCTTCAATCTTAGGTAATTCTCTTTTTCTACAACGTGAAGGAACCCCCATTGCTTTTAAATATGGAGATACTGATAAAACAATAGTTCCTTCACCACGAGATTCATCACAAACAACTAGTGGAGTTTTGAAAGGGTCTAACTTGCGATCTACGCATTCGACAAATGCATAGAAGGCCTTCATATCAATAACAGCGAAAGTTCTCTTCATCCTATTCTCAATTCTACTTGATTCATTTGTAAATAATTAGTCGAAATTAAAAATTCGACGAATTAATGATATTATATGTTTTGTTATGGACGCATTTATCGAATGGGTTAAGACACAATTATTAAATTTAGTTGGCTTAGACAAAATTCTTGCTGGGGAAACAACTCCACTTGCAATTTTGAATCTTGTAACTCGTTGTTTAACACTTGTTTTAGGCATCTGCGTTGCTTATAGATTTGTTTATACAATTATTGGTTTCTTTGGAAAGGCACCTAAATATCCCGAGGCACCAAAGACAAAAAGATATTGTTTTATAATATGCGCTAGAAATGAAGAAAAGGTTATTGGAAATACTGTAGAATCGGTTTTAAAACAGAACTATCCGAAAGAATTGCTTGATTGTATTGTATTAGCCCATAACTGTAACGAAGACGACCATACTGCAGAAATTGCACGTTCTAAAGGCGCTAAAGTATATGAATGCCAACAGCCAAATAAACGTCGTAAAGGTTGGGGACTTGAATATTTGTTTGAACAAATTGAAAAAGACATTGGAATTGACTATTATGACGCTTATTTATTTTTAGATGCAGATAACGTTGTTGATGTTAACTTCACAGCAAAGATGAATGATGCATATTCAACTGGTAAGTTTGATGTTATCTATGGATATAGAAACATTAAAAACTTTGGAGATAATATCATCTCATCAGCATATGGTTTTAGCTTCTATAGATATATCCTTTCATGTCATAGACCTAGATCCATTTTGGGTTCTGGAACAATGGCTGGTGGAACAGGATATTTAGCAAGCGCAGAAGTTCTTAAAGATGGTTGGCATTACTATGAACTTCTTGAAGATAATGAGATGGTCTTAAAAAATACCGCAAAAGGATACAGATTTGGTTATTGCGAAGAAGCTGTTACATATGACGAACAACCAACAAACTTTAAAATCTCGTGCAGACAAAGAATGAGATGGATTAAGGGTGGCTTTATTGTTTTCTTTAAGTATATTTGGATATTAATTGGCTCTGGATTTAAGAAACCTTCATGGACAAAATATGACATTTTTTGGGAACAATTTCCATATTCATTTATTACCTTTATTTTTGGTTTTTCTTATCCAATCGCAGTATTAATAACAGCATTAGTTCAATTAGCAACAGGAGGCTCACTTTCTTATGCTGATTTTGAACCTGTTGTTTCATATGTAATTGGCTCATTTGTAGGAACATGTGCATCCTGCTGGCTTTTATCTATCCTATGTTCTATTAGAGAAAGAAAGAACATTAGATGTTCAGTGCCAAAACTCATTTTATATAACTTGGTTTGGCCATGGTATGACCTCATATCAATTCCATTAGCTCTCTTATCTTTATTTATGCATATTACTTGGAAACCAATTCCTCATAAGGATGCACGAAGCATAGAAGATATAGAGAAAGAAAATATTGTTGGTAAATAAACCAACATATTATGGGTCTGTAGCTCACCTGGGAGAGCGTCTCGTTCGCAATGAGAAGGTAGCCGGTTCGATCCCGGTCAGATCCACCAAACGCATTTTAACCAATCCTAAAAAAGTAAGTATTCCTGTAACTTCAAATTCTACAAATAAAGAAGTAGGGATAGCGGGCTGGAACTGCCCTGATTTCAACACGCTGGAAAGCGTGCTTGAGTCGATACTCGGTAATTCAATTGCCGAGTAGTTCACCGGGGGTTATTAAATATCAGATAGACGGTACATTAAATCGTAATGAAATAATGGCCTTATTCGCAATTTTGTTTTGCAAAAAATAAAAGCTCGTTTACAAACGAATGTTATTTGATTCGTTTTCTCTAACGAGCTTTTTCTTTATATTTTCATGTCGCCTTCTTTAATCCAACCAAGTTTTCTAAATAATAAATCTATAAAGAAGACTAAGACTGCAGGACCAACTAATTCTAGAACAATAATTCCTACCCATGTTTGCCAGGAATCAACGCCCATGCTAGTTATTGTTCCAATAATACCAACTAGTCCTGCGGTACCCATACCAGCGCTTGAACCCATACAAACTACTTTAATTAAGCATGTAGAGATTGGTCCAAGTATTGCTGAAGCAATAATTGTAGGAAGCCAAATTACAGGTCTCTTAATAATGTTTTTGAATTGGAGCATGCTTGTGCCAATTCCAATTGATATAACTGTTCCAATTGGATTGTCTTTACGTGATTGAATGGCAAAGCCAATCATTTGGGTGCAGCAACCAACAATAGCTGCACCAGAAGCAATCATTAAGCCTTCATTTGGTGTTTCGCTTGCTACAAATATCATTGCTGCAATTGCAGCGCTTGAAATTGGTGCAGTTAAAGCCATACCCATTAATACAGCAATAATGATGCCCATTAAGAATGGAACAACATTTGTTGCGTTACTAACGATCCATTGAACTCCATATGTAACATAAATTAATGGATATCTAACTAACATAGAAATTGTTGCACCAACAATTACTGTGAACAAAGGAACAATTAATATATCAACAGGAGTTTTCTTAGTTAAAACTAATTTCATTAATAATGCAGTGCAAATAACTGCTACATAGATTGTTAAAGGATCCCCTATTTGAATCTTAAATGCGGTGTGCATTGCAGGGTCATATGCACTTACAAATGCTGTGCTTAAAGAGAATATAGCGGCAAGCTCACCTACAACAGCTAAGCAAATAACCTTTAACGGATCTAATTTTAAAGCTAATCCAATACCTACGCCTACGCCTATACCCGTCAATACTTGAAGGATATAAGAGATGGATATTACTTTGCCATCTCCAATAACTTTAAACATAAAGTCGCAGAAAGGATTTCCTGCTCCTAAATGAAATAATTGTCCAATTGCACCAAAAATTGTTCCAACAATTAATGTTGCAAATAGTCCGTGTGCCATTCCATTAAGTGTGTTAATGAAGAATGATTGAATTTTTTTACCTATAGTCTCTTCCATAGCAAGTAGATAATACTTATTCTTTATAAATAAAACAACATATTGTTTGTGTAAGCGAATACACTAAGTGCTAAATTCTAACTAGAGGTATCGAAATAAAATTTGAATTAAAAGACAAAGTTGTTACTCTTTGTGAAAGAGACGGAATTGCAAAAGGAAGCAAAGGAGAAGTTATTCAAGCTTTTGCATTCCCAACAGAGAATTATATGGTTCAATTCAATGATGAATTTGGAGCATTAATTAAGTTGGTAACCTATTGCGATCACGAACTTAACAAAGCTTAATTAAAACTAAAGTATCCTAACTGTTGAAGTACAAAAATAGGATACTTTTCTTTTAAATGATAAATAAATTGTATTCGCATACATGCGCATTATGCGTAATAAAGCTACTTTTATTTTTGTATTCTGATAACAAATTTTCTTGCATGATATATAAAATTAAATCTATAATAAAAATGCACATAGGAAATAACTAGCAATCGTCCCAAGTTGTTGTTTATTTCTGCATATCCCTATCATCCACTCAATAAAAATATTAAATGTTGAGTGATTTAGTCATTCAACGAAAGGAATTATTAAAAATGAAAAAATCAAAAATCTTAGTTCCAGCAATCGCACTTCTCGCATTAGGCGTCGCTGGTTCAACAGTTGGTACAGTTGCTTGGTTCCAAGCTACAGCTGCTTCAACTAGTGTTGCTGCAGATACAGCTAATGTTGAAACTATTTCTGGCGTTACAAACACTGACGCATTTGAAGTTACAGCAGTTCTTACTGGTTCACTCGACAATATTTATTTAACAAATGATGCTGGCGAAACAAAATTAATCGTTAACAATGAGAATGTTGTTGTTACACCGTCAGAAGGTACTGGTTATAAAACATTAACAGTTAATGCAAAAGTTGACTATACAGGTTCAGGTTCACCTGTTTCTGCAGATTATGTCTTAAGCGCATGGAAAGAAACAGTTAAGGCTAGTGGCATTAATTTTACAGTTACTGATACTTCAACTGGACTCGGAGCAGGTGCAGGCTTAAAATTCTGGACTGCAGCTCCAACATCATCATGGGCAGGTGAAGCTAGTGTTTCCGTAAACTGCACAAAACCTGTCGCAACCGCTGTTACATTTACTGGAAGTGGTAATGCTTATTCAGCAGATATCGAATGTAATTTAGCTGTTTATGTTGGTGTCAAAGGCGTTGATGATCTTGTGCAAGAATCAACTGATGCATATCAATTAACAGTTACACCAGCATTTGGTGCATAATTAGTTAAAGATTAATAAAACTGGTCACATTAAAAATGTGACCTTTTTTATATTCATTTAAAAAATTATTTAATAATGTTAGACTATGTTATCATTAATAAAGAAAAGGGAATTTTATATGAACAAAACAACGAAACGAATCTTAATTTTCACAGGATTAGGCCTTGATATCGCGGCTATGGTTTTCCTTCTTGTAATCGCTATAATTATGCTCGCTACAATGCCACAGATAATTGATCCAGCGCATCCTGAATGGGTTATTTCCAAGAATGGTGAATTTATAGGAAACCTTCAATTAAATCCGACTCTTTATTTTTGCACTTGCGTTCTTCCTTTAATCCTTCTTTTTATTGCAAATATTGTTGGTGTTATTCTTTATGTTAAGAAACACGCCTCAAAGAAAGCCATTCTTGCAGATCTTAGCGATGCTCAAAAAGAAGCTCTTAGAGCAGAACTTCTTAAAGAGATGAACAGCAAAGAAGAAGACAAAAAATAACAAATATTTAAGTTTATAAAGGACGTTTCGAAAGAGGCGTCCTTTCTTTATACATATGCGCATTATGCGCGAAACAAATATTTGACAGAAAAATATCCTTTTTCATATAATTAAATTAGTCAAATGGCAAAGCTACAGCAATGTAGTGACGCAAAACTATAGGGTCTCTCTGAGATAGCCAGGTGCCTAGATTTATGGAAGATCGTTTAACCGGATGATAGGTGATCGATTCCTTAGTAAATCGTTGGGACAACATAATCTATTACTAATATTGGAAGTATTATATGGTTGATTTCAAGTTGCTTTACAAACGCAAGGCGAAAAAGATCGTTCCAATAGTTGGAGGTTGCTGCCTCGGTGTTATTGCAGTCTTTATTGGAGTAGCACTATTGGGCCAACGTTCAGCTCCACTTACAGTATCTTTAAATAACTCTGGTGCATCACTTGCATTAAGTAGTTCACAAAAAGAAGGTTCACCTAAGACTTCATTCCTTTTAACTAAAGGTGTTCCTGGATATACAGAAATTGACGGAAGATCTATTTCTTCATATGAACAAACTATGGAGATTGATAGTGAATTCTCAGAATCTGTTTTGTCACAGGATAAAAAGTCTACACTATTTTTTAAATACACTTTCTTTGTTCACAATACTGGAAGTAAGAACGCAACTTATACCTTGAGTTTAAATGTATCAAATCCTAATAGAACAGCAGATAATTTTGATCTTGCCGATATTTTACGTGTACGTTTTTATGAGAATGCAGATGAAAATACACACACATATAAGACATACGCAAAAGCAACAACATATTTTGATCCAAATGCTGGAACATATGTTGAAGGTAAGGAACATATATCTGGTGCTGATACACCTCTTGTTGACGAAAACTTTGTAAGTAATAAAACAATTCTTACAAGTACAACTGAAAACTTTGAACCAAATGCTGTAAAACGTTATACATTCCTTTTCTGGCTTGAAGGAAACGATCCTGATAGCGATGGAAAAGAAGAACCTATTGGTAGTAGTTTAGCTTTAGGAGTAGGCGTAGACGCACATGAAGCAGACCAACCAAGCGAAGAAACATCTCAAGAAGAATAGTTTAATCGCTTGTCTTTCAACAACCATCTTAGCATTGTCTCTCACAGCTGGTACCTGTGGGACTTTTGCTTGGTTCACGTATGCGACACGTACCTATGTTGAATACGAGGGCGTAACGATTGGAATGGGTGGTTCAATCCAATTAGGCTTTGATCCACATTTAGATCTTACAAACTATGCAAACTATGGTTTAGAAAGAGAAGAATATGAAGGTCGTTATCTTTATTGGTCAAATGGCGATGCTGATGAAAATACATTGAATTATATTCTTTCGTCTATGGGCTATGCTACAGATAAAATGAGTCCTGTTTCCAGCGGTTCTTATTCATATGGAGACAGTGATTTTTCTTTGCATCGCGCGCCTCGCTTATACGAAGCAATACAACCAGAAGCAGAGAAAAAAGAATACATTTTCTTGCCTATGGTATTTAGAGTAACCGGAGATTTAGAACCTGATACATATGTTCCAAATCAATCAATCTATCTTTTAACCGCAAATGTTAAGAGTGAAGAGAATATTCGCAAGAGTATCCGCATACATACTTCAAATGCAGACAGCACACACTTAATTAATCCAACTATAGAAACTGATGGATCAATTAAAGTAGGTGGAGCATTAGATTTGAATGGTGATGGATACTACGATACTTACGACGAAAATATTAATGTTTATGAGTTTATGTACGGTGAATACGAGGGCGACAAAGTCCATAAAAACACACCGGAAGCTCAAGATTCTGACGTTCCTGAAAGCGAACGCACAACATTCTTAGCGCGCCATAAAATGGGTACATATGCGGTAGATGATACATTAAGCACTCCTAAAACTGCAGATTACGAAGGCTTTAGAAAATTTGCTAAGAAACAAACCCCAATTGCAAAGACCAACGAAGAGACATCAAATTATGCATTCGTTGATTTAACTGCATTTATTGAGGGTTGGGACTTATCTGTTATTGAAGCCGAAAAGGGCAATCAGTTTAGCCTAGAATTAAAATTTGGAATAGCTGAATTATGAGAAAAAGAACTGTTATTGGAATTGGTACATGTTTAATTGCGATTGCGTTATCTGCAAGCGTACTTTCAACAGTCGCGTGGTATAACGGTTCATCACACTTACAAATCGAGAACTTTAACATTGGTTTTTCGTCTAAGGAACTTAAAATTTCTACAGATAACGTAGATTTCAAGGATCGCTTAGGTAAAAACGATTTAAACCAAGTTGATAAGTTCATACCTGTAAGCAGCATGTTTTCATCATTCTGGTTAAATTCTAAACAGGAACAACCTGTATTTAGAAAAGGCTTTGATGAAGAAGAAGTTAGAAAAACTACTTATACATCTATTGATGATTACGCAGTTGCTGAAAGTGGATTCTTGTCACAGGTTCTATATTTGAAAAGTGATACAGATGCATCTGCAACTCTAGACATAGAAAAAACCTATGTCCGCCCTAACGAAGATGCAAATAATGATATTGCTAATAAATTAGCAAGTAAATATCCTGAAATGTCTCATGAACAGATTGTTAATAATTTAAACAAGATTTCTGATTCATTACGTATGTCAATTCTTGTACTTGATGAGGAACAAGAACATGAATTAGACGATTATGCTTATTACATTATCGATCCACATAAAAATGGAGACACCCTCTATGGTGGACTTTTAGATAATGATTTAGACGGATATTACGATAATTACGATGGAAAAGAAGTGCTCTTTGGTGAAGCGAATAATGTTAGTGAGTCTACACTTGTGTACACTGATGAAAAAGCTCACCACGAAGGCAAATCTTATTCTATATTTGAAGCATCAACAAAAGATAATGTAAAACATTTAGACTTAGGAAAATCTGTTGATGCTGGTTTGCAAATTGCAAAAGAAAATTCTCTCAGTTTAGTTGAGTCTCAAGACATTCGAATCTCCCTTAAGACTAATGTATCTAAACGAATTGTCTTCTCCCTTTACTTAGAAGGTTGGGATTTAGACAATACAAATTTATCAATGTATGCGCATTTTTATATGAGCCTTGTGTTCAAACTTGCGTAAGGAGAAAAGGAGGCAAATAAAATATGGAAGACTATTTCGCATATTTAGGAAAAATGATTGTCCAATTTTTCCAAGATGTTGGACAGTGGTTTTGTGATTGGGTAGCTTTTAAATATTCAAGACTACCTGGTAATTTCGCCCGTTATGGTGATTATTTTGGTTCATATAGCGGCGGATTTGGCGTTGGAGGATGGATTATGTTCGTCGTCTTCGCCATTGTATTTGTTGGACTTATAGGAGCGATTTGTTATGGATTGTTCTTGTTGATTCGCAAATATGTTCGTTTCGTTAAAGGTGAACTCGATAAAGACGCTTTAAAGCTTCAAGTTGAAAGACTTAATTACGAACTCTATCAAATCATGCAAGAAAGAGATCGTATCTTGGATTTAAAAGTCAAAGCTCTTGGTATTAATACCAAAAAGCCAGCTGGAGAAGAAGGCGAGAAATCTGAAGAAGAAGAAACAGTTGAAGAAATTGCTTCCCGTTTCCCAAAGCTTACTCATGTTGACCACGAGTATGCTGGTAAGAACATGGAGATTCCAGAAGTTGAAGGCTTAACATTGAGACAATTATGTGAAAATTTTAGAAACTTTGCTGCCTCTCAACTTGGTTTGTACTACACAATTACAACTATCCGTCAATTATTTGCCGGTATGGGCGCAGGTAAATTAGTTATTCTCGAAGGTATTTCTGGTACTGGTAAAACTTCCATGCCATATGCCTTAGGTAAATTCTTTGCTCACGATGCAGAAATCTGTTCAGTTCAACCAAACTGGAAAGATAGATCAGAACTTCTTGGTTATTACAACGAATTTACTAAGAAATTCAACGAATCTGAATTCTTACGTGCTTTATATACATGTAACTACAGAAGAGACTTTAACCTTATCGTTCTCGATGAAATGAACTTGGCTCGTGTTGAATACTACTTTGCTGAATTCCTTTCTGTTTTGGAAATGCCTAACCCAAATGAATGGAACGTTGAAATGATTGGTAGCCACGATCCAAACGATCCTAAGTTATTTAAAAACGGTAAACTCAAAATTCCTCAAAACGTTGTCTTCTTCGGAACAGCTAACAACGATGACTCTACATTTACTATTTCCGATAAAGTTTACGACCGTGCTATTTGTTTGTTCTTTGATAACAAAGGTATTGCTTTTGAAGCACCATACCAAGCACCAATGGTTATTCCGTTCTCACAAGTCCAAAAACTTTATGATGAAGCAGACGCTAAGTACCAAGTTGATGAAAAGACACTTGCTAAGTTTGCAACTCTTGATGACTTTGTTATTAAGAAATTCAGACTCGCATTTGGTAACCGTATTTTAAAACAATTGAAAAAATTCGTTCCATGCTTTGTTGCTTGTGGTGGAACAGAATTAGATGGAATTGACTTCATCTTTACAAATAAAATTCTTAAGAAATTCGAATCTTTAAACATTGGCTTCCTTAAAAACGAACTTAAAGAACTTGACGCAATGCTCAATAAATTATTCGGATCAGGAACATTCCCAATGGCTCACAAATTCATCGAAAACATGCTTAGAATGAACTAATTTTATGGCTAAGAAATTATCTACTTATCAAAAATTGCAACGTAGTTACGTAAAGAAAACTAGTTCTTTGTATTCTAAAAACGAAGGCAAAGAAGTTTTCGATATGCTCTCCAAGGGTGAAAACAAATATTTAAAACTAAATAGAATGGAAACATCTTCAATGGATATGACATGGATCAAACGTATTGAAGATTGTTTGGGTTCTATTGGAGAAATTGTTCAAAACCCAAAGAAGACCATTCAAACGTTAACAGAAGTTGTTCAAGTTGAAAAAGTTAAGAAAATTGGAATTGAAACAGTCCAACACCTTTCAAGCCATACTCAATTCATTAAGACAGTTGATGAAAACGGAAATGTTACTCCGTCAAAATTATTAAACGTTTTCAATGATGACTACTATGCCATCTACGAAAACAAATTTATTGCTACATTATTAAGACATTTAATTGTGTTCGTTGAAAAACGTTACGAATTCGTTATGCAACAAGCAAAAATGACTGATGTCTCTTTGCTTTGGGCTAAGAATCGTACTCAAGTAGGCGATGCAGTTATTGAAATTGAAACAAAGGTTCGTTATTCTCAACCAGCTGAACAAGCAGCTGCTGATAAACTCAAAGGTTACATTAAGCAAATTAAAGATATTAGAAAATATCTCAAATTCTATATGCGAAGTGAATTTATGAATATCTTGAGAAGAGAAAAAGATGTTCGTAATCCAATTTTGCAAACTAACATTATTCGTAAAAACCCAAAATATCATAAATGTTATTTATTATGGTTATTCATCGAACGTTATAGAGAAGCAGGAATTGAAGCAAAGGTAGAAGAAAACTATGCTGATTTAACTAAACAAGAAATTGAAGAATTAAATCAAGTTATGTGTTCTAACTTCTTAGCTTTAAAAGGAAAAGACTTTAAAAAATCTAACAAGAAACAAAAAGTTTATAAGCCAAAAATCCTTAATACCTATGATGATGTTATCTATAAACCTGCTTATTATGATGGACCGATAGAGTACATTCGTGTGGATGATAAATATAGAGAATATAGTGAATCCTTACACGATCTTCCACTTCATCCAACTCGTAAAGTAGCTGAATACGAAGAAGAAAAATACCAAGAGAATAAAGCCACTAGAGAAAAGACAAAACAAATTGATAGCTTGTTAAAACGTAAAGAAGCTGAAAAAGCAAATTACGAAAAACAAGAAGCTTTAGCTGAGATTAGAGAAAAAGAAAAAGACGAATACATCAAGGCTAGAGCAGAAAAAGAAATACGTGAAGAAGCAATCGAAAAAGTTGATAAAGCACGTAAAGAATTAATTAAGAAGGCTAAGAAAACTTCTACAAAGAAAGCCAAACCTGTGGTTAAAAAGGAAGAGCCTAAGAAAGAAGAGGTAAAACCAGAAGTTAAGGTTGAAGAACCTAAACCAAAAGTTGAACCTAAGAAAGAAGTTAAGGCAGAACAACCAAAACCAAAGAAGGCTAAACCAAAAGCCGCTCCTAAGAAAGTTAGTAAACCTAAAAAACAAGTAGAGGAGAAGAAGAGAGAACCAAAACCAGAGGTAAAACCTGAGGTCAAGGTTGAAAAACCAAAGGCAGAGCCAAAGAAGGCTAAACCAAAAGCTGCTCCTAAGAAAGCAGTCAAGAAGGAAGAGCCTAAAAAAGAAGTTAAGAAGGCTGAACCTAAGAAAGAAGTTAAGGTTGAAAAACCAAAACCAGCTCCTAAGAAAGTTGTTAAACCAAAAGAACAACCTAAGGAGAAAAAAGTTGAACCTAAAGTACAAGCAAAACCTGTTGTTAAACAAGAAGAACCAAAACAGGTTAAGAAACCTTTTGTATTAATTGGAAATTATAGAAACAAGGTGAAATAGTTGATGGCAAAAAAGCAAAAGAAACCAAAAAGCAAACAACGAAAAATACTTGAGTGGGTTGCCACTGGTGTCTTTTTAGCTTTAATAGGCACAGTTGCTGGTTTTAGAATTTATCAAGCAGCATCTGGCGATCATGCTATTTTTGGAACTCAGTTTCCAGTCGTTTTAACAGATTCTATGGAAACCGACTATATGGTCGGCGATGTATTGAAGGTTAAAGCAGTTTCTCCTCAAGAAGTAAAAGAAGCTTTTGATAAAGGCGAAACTATTGATATTTCATTCAAATGGAATATTGGAACAGCTTCAAAACCAAATATTCAAATGATGACCCATAGAATCATCGATGTAATGTACTTTGTAAATACAGAAGACAACTACTCTTCTAATTACAAATACAATGCAAATACTTATTCATTTAATAACGATCAATACCATTACACCTTTGTTACTCACGGAATCAACAAACATTCTAGCCAAACAAAAGAAGGCGAAGATTTAACAAATCAACTTCAATTTTCAAATGAATCACAATTCGTTGGAAGAGTTACTGGAAAGTCACAATTCCTAAGAGTAGCAAACCAAATATTTACATCTGTTTGGACCCTTATCCTTTTAATACTAATTCCTGGATTATATATAGTGATCACCTCTGTTATCGATTTATTTAAAGCATTTGACGATGACGAGGATACAGAGAAACTTGTTTTAGAAGGCGGTGGAACTACACCCCCTCTAGAAGAGAAGAAGGAAGATCCTTTAAAAGGGTTAAGCGAAGAAGATAAAGAAAGACTTAAAAAAGAAATGCTTGAAGAACTTTTAAAGAGAGGAAAGAAATAATGCCTACTGTCCGCAAATATACTCGTAAAAGACGTTTAGGTATTGCTTTAGCAGTCATTGTTTGGCTTGCTGTAATAGGTGCTTTTGCAGCCTACCTCATTTTAGATTTGTTCAAAGATATAATATGGATAAAAATACTGTTTGCAGTTGTTATCCCTACTGTATCTTTCGGATTACTTGGAATAATTTTAGGTGCAATTCAAAAAAAGAAAGAGCTTGAAGCTTTGATTGATGATAACGAATATAGATTTGGTAAAGAAACATATTTTTACGACCAAAGTATGTTCATCAAAAAGGTTAATAATTTACGTAAATACAAATTTAGAAAACAAGAATGCTATTTAATTACTTTTGTTGTAACTCCAAAGAAGGAATTAAATTCACGCAATCCATATTTCACTCAATTAAATGGCTATATATCAGATTACTTTATTGATACTTTCTCAACAAAGAAGATGTTTGGCAAACATAGAGTGGTATATTGCTATGCAAGAGATCATTTCACATTTGCCACATTTATGCCTTTAGAAAAAACAATCGAAGTGGTTGATTTAATTAATAGACAAATTTTTGAATTAGTTAAAACTAGAGACATTAAGATTTTCGTTTCTCCTCATTTCGGTATCGAAAAGATTTCGTGTCCATCATTTAGTAAGGACTATAACCAAGCCTTAGTTGCTCTTAATTACGCAGAACGACATTTTGAAGAATACGCAGTCTTCTCTAAAGAAATGGTTAAAGAAGCTAACGTTGATGAAATCTTAGAAATTGAAAAAGCTCTTAAAACAAATCAATTTGTTGTTTACTATCAGCCAAAATTCTCTCTTAAAACAAAAGAGTTTGTTGGAGCCGAAGCTTTAGTTAGATGGAACCATCCTCAAAAAGGAATACTTGGTCCTGGAAAGTTTATTGAAAAAGCCGAACTTGGTGGTCTTATCCACGATATTGACTTGTATGTCTTTAAAAAAGTTATTTCTGATCTTAAAGAGCAAAAGAAGAATGGCAAGCGCGTATTACCTGTTTCGACAAACTTCTCGCTATATGAATTTTATTTCCCTAACTTTATTGATGATTTAATTAAATTAGTTTATGACGCAAATATTCAAATTAATTTGCTTGAAATAGAAATTACAGAAACAACATCTCAAGCATCCACTCTATTAGCTGTTGGTATTTTAAAGAAGTTAAAAGATTATGGCTTTAGAATCTCAATGGATGATTTCGGTAGCGGATTTTCTAACCTTTTAGAGTTAAATACACTTCCGATTGATACATTAAAAATTGATAAATCCTTCATAGACGGAATAGCAAGCGATAGAAAGACAGCAGAAATTGTTAAATACATTATCGCTATGTGTAAGGCAAATGGCCTTGAATCAATTGCTGAAGGGGTTGACTCAAAACAAAAAGTTGACATCTTATCGAAGGCTAACTGTGATGTTGTCCAAGGATTTTACTATGCGCAACCAATGCCATTAGATAAATATTTAGAATTTCTTGAAGATAATGACTTTGAGAAGAAAGGAAACAAAAAATGATTTTAATTGTTGGTTCAAATCGAGATGATGTTTTGTATTACGAAAGCATTGTTAAAGACGCTAAAGAAGTTGATATTTTAAGTCGATATCATGTTTTGATTGGCAAAATAGGTTCTCAAGAAATTATTGTTTTGCAAGATATTTACACATCATATGTTTCCTCCTCTGTCTTATGCTATTTATTTGAGAAATACGTAATTGACATGGTTATTGTTGTTGGCCGCTGTTCATTGTTGAAAGGTTCAGGTCAGATTGGTGATGTCAGCTTGTGCAGATATTCAATGTTTGGCGATGTAGATCAAATTGCTGCAGTTAAAGGAACTCTGTTAGGCCAGATTCCTAATTACCCTCCATACTTTACTGCATATCTAGATGCAAATAACTCAATGAAGAAATGCTTGGAAGAAACTTTTGATGGTCAAGTTTTTGAATCAACATATATTTCTTCCTCTTTCTTTAGACAAAATAAAGAAGAAGTTAAAAATCTTTCTGAAAACGAATATGTTTCATCATTAAGTGGAAACATTGTTTTAGACGGAGAGACAGCAGGAGTTGCTCTTGCATGTAATTTATTTGATATTCCATTTATTTCTATAAAAGTTGTAGAAGCAAACGGTGGAGAATATACATCCTTAGAAAATTACTTACTTGCTTTGAAACAATATGGTAATGCTGGCAAAGCAGTAGTTAATTTCATTGTCGAAATGGCTAGAACGGATGTTAACCATCTTGAATAGGAGGAATGACTATGAAGAAAAATTCTAAACGAGATATTATTACTCTTAAAAGTTATCTAAAACGTCACGTTATTCTTCTTTTAGTGATGTGCCTTTTATTCTTGTTACTTATTGGCTTAGTTGTAGTTTCGTCAATCTTATTAAAAGACGACATGATTCTTTATGTCTTGTATGGTTGCTGTGGAGTATTCTTAATTGCTCTTGTGGTCATGTTTATAGTCTTTAATGTTAGATTCTTTAGAATCATGTATAACGACGCATTAATGGTTTCTAAACGTAATTTTGAAGCATTAGCAAACTTTGATAAAGAATTAGAATATTGTTCACGTAACGACTTTGCAGAATTTAGAGAACTAAATAGTTCTTTTAAAGACTTATCAAAGAACTTGGATGGAAGAACAATTATTTCTAAAGCGTTAAGCTACGACTCAATTGAACTTGAATATTTAGATGAAGAAAAATATCAAGTCAAAGAATCTTCTTTAAAGAATAAAATCGGAGAATTGATTCTTGCTCGAGAATCCTTTAGAAACGCCTTAATTGATATTAGTTATGATTTACGTGACGAAACAATTAATGAGAAAGATCACGAAGTAATCTTAAAGTATATAAAGAATAATTTGCCGTATGATCACACATTAGTTGCTTTAAAAGATAACGCGCAAGGATATTTGATTTATATACCTGCTCTTGATAGCGTTTCTCAAATTAAAGAAGAACTATCTTCCTTGATGAAGAATATTTCACTTATTAAAAAGGTTAACGCTAATAGAACAATTGTTAGCCCATCTGTTTCAATGGTTATGTATCCTTATTCAGACATAGACAATCTGTTTAATGATTTAAGCTATGCAAAGAGAAGCAAATTACCTCTTAATTTCTATATCCCTAAGCGTAAGGATGAGAAGAACAAAAAGATGCTTGTGTCTTCTTTAAACATGAACAACGTCTTTAGATTGCAAGAACAAATATCTTCAATTGATACTTCTCCAGATAACTATGATAAGAATCTAAAACTTATTTATGAGATGGTTAAAGAAATCTCTAACTACTATAACTTCTCCTGTGGTGGATGTATTTTCTTCGATCACGAAAAGAATGGATTCTATTCCAAATTTAGTCATAGTCCAACGAATTCTTCCATATTTAAAGATAACGTTCGTATAAACAAAGAATTCGTTAATGTTGTTGTTGAAGTAGCCGATATAGACAACAGTTATTACTTCTCATCTCGTAAACACGTTAACGATGATTTTGCTCACTTTATGGACAAATATCATATTAAATCTGGATTGTTCTATGTTGTTAAAACTAATAATAACGTAATTGGACTTCTTTACTTTGTTAAGAAGTCATCAGATTTAATGTTTGATTCATTCATGAAAGAAAATTTAATTACTTCGTGTTCTTTAATTAGTAATTTCTTTAAGGAAACAAATTCAATTAAATTAGCTTCTGTCATGTCAAATAGATTTAACGACATGGTTAAATTCTCCAATTCGTTGATTTACTCAATTGATAAAGAAACATATGAAATTGCTATGTTAAGCGATTCGTTAAGACGCTTGCTACCGAAAGTTCAAGCTGGAGATAAATGTTATAAGGCGTTGTATGATTTAGACGCCCCATGTAAGAATTGTCCTTTATTGAAGAACAAACATATGATTTCATCCTTGTGCGGTGGAAATTATGAATCTATGAGAATCTTGCAAATTAAGAATGATTCATCTGCTCATATCTTATTGAAATCAAACGATAATAAGTTCACATATGAACGTTATGACCAAGAAACGCTTCTTGCAACATTCTTCTCGTTTAAAGAAACGATGGAGAAATATTTGTCAGTTGGTTTATTAGGAAACGTTTTATTCGTCTCTGTAAAGAATATACAGGATATCATTAACGACATAGGAAATGCAGGTTTTGCTAACGCTTTGAAACAATTCTGTAATGGAGTAGTTGGCATCTATCAAAAAATGATTGATGTTTATTATTATTCTAAAGACACAATAGCTCTTATTATGCCTAATTCTTCTAGAGAAGACTTAGTTAACCTTGCTGAGGCTATTTCAGATGGCGAAATAGAAGTTAAGGTCAATGATAAAGATATACGCTTGAATTTGGTTTATTTAGCAAAAGCCTATACAAACGAACAAACATTTGAACAACTTGTTGAAACATTTGAAGAAAACCTTATTCAAGTACGTAGTATGCCAGTCGATGAGATTTACTTTGTTGATGCAAATTACAAACGTAATGCTTCTAAAGAAGGTTACTTATTCGAAACCTTACAAGACGCATTCGAAAACAAAACATTCCAAGTCTATTTCCAACCAATTGTTAGAAACTCAGATCGTCTTATTGAAGGTTCGGAGTTGCTCTTAAAGGTCTTTGACCAAGAGGCAAATGCTTATATTGATATTGCACACGCTCTTCAAGTAGCTGAGAAGCGCGGATACACTTCTAATATCGCTTTAGGATTGCTTGATTACGTTGAAGGAATAATCAAAAAATATGGTTTTACATTCTTCTTAACAAGTGGACTTAATCACTTATCTTTAAACATTAATCACACATTCTTAAAAGATGGAAATTTCATCAATAAATGCTCAAAAATTGTATCTGAAAATTCACTTCCAAAAGGATTCCTATCCTTCGAAATTGATGAAGAAGACGCAGCCAACAATTTAGATGTATTTACTTCAGTTAAGAAAGAAATTGAAGATGCTGGATGCTTGCTTTTATGCGATAACTTTAGAGGTGAATTCACAAGTCCTAAAGTATTAGCTGAAGCCGGTTTCAGCGGAGTTAAGATTGACTCTAATCTCGTTGAAATCATTAGAGATGGTGAAACAAATAAACGCATCATGAACATCTGGAGCGATGTTGTAAAAGCTCATATCAATATCTTCTTTACCGGTGTTGCAACACGTATTATTTCAGAAGAAATTGTCTTTGAAGATCATGATTCTTACGTTCAAGGAAACTACTTCTTCGCTCCTCAAAGTGAAGAGGAAATGTTTGAATCAATCCGTCAACGTAACATGAAAGATAAGGAAATGGACAATTAGCCCAAAAATGAATAAAGATGTGTAAAATTACACATCTTTTTCTTTTGTTCGGATTTTATTGTTTTAGGCCAAAATTAGCTTAAAAAAGCAAAAAATTTTTACATCGGTTTATTTATAAAATAAATAAGTTATGTTTCTCTCGCGTATATACGCTATGTGAGATTTGTATTTTGATACCAATATATGTAATATATAAGTAAAGATAGAAAATAGCAAAACTACAGCAATGTAGTGACGCAAAACTAAAGGGTCTCTAAGAGATAGCCAGCTGCCTATAAGAATTTGTCGGTGTCTGGCTTTTTAATTTATAGCTAGAGAAAGGGTAGCAATGAATCGTCTTCAAAAAAAGATTATTACAATTGCGTTAGCGTTAGGTAACATTGTTTTATCGTGCGTCGTTGCTGCTACTGCTACATACGCTTGGTTTAAAGCTAGTAATGCTACAATTACAACTCAATCCGCTTCTACAACAATCAAATCTGAAGCTGGTGGTTCAACACTTCAATGGGAAATCTTAAAGTTTGATGATAACGAGAAGAAAGGAATTTCATATAGAGAAAACGATGAGTTCTTCCTTCAACCTTACGATCAATACTTAACTGCTAAAAATAAACATACAAACGTTATTCTTTGGGCCGATGTAATGGTTTCCAATTTTACTAGTGCAAATCAATTGTATGTTGATATTGAGTGTTCTCCAGATCATGACCCTGTTTATTCAAGTACAGCCACACCTGAAGAAAAGGTTCCAAGCTATACCTCAAATATATGTCAATTCAAATCGACAGTTTACTCATATACTGATGCAGATGATAACGAAGTTGTAGTTAATGATGTCTTAGATAACACAAACGCTGCTACTCGTTATGAAACCACAACAAACTTCTTTGCCGGAATTAAAACTCCAGGGACACGATTTGTTGCATTACATAACAGCACTCCAAACAAAGATCATTCAATTACCCTTTGTCCAAATTTTGATATTGGTGCATCAACTGCCAAGAAAATTACAATTGCAGTTGAATGTTCATATAACGAAAAATTAGTTGCTCACTATGCTAATGGTCGTTTAGGCACGATTAATTTAGCAGGCGACATTACAAGTTTTAATTTTCGCACAGGCGCATCATACAGTGGTGCATACGTCAAAGTCACAAATCAATCACAGTTAGATACATCAGGCCGTTATATGATTACTTATGACGGAACAGAGTATGCTGGTGATGATATGAAAGCTGCTTTTAATGGTAGCGGAACATCTTCAGAGGATTTCACTGGAAAATTAAACTATCGAGATGTCTTTGCTCGTAAAGGTAGAATTACCGAGACCGAAGTTACTCATGCACAATCCTGGGATTACAACATCGCAGACAGTAAGTTAACATCCAATTCCGGATATGTAGTTGGTGCTACAGGTTCAGGAATGGGCGCTTCAAAATCCGGTTCTTATACAAACACACTTACTTACAATTCTGGATTAGTAGATACAGGATCTAATTCAAAATATTTAAATCACAATGCTACTGCTGGTGGCACCAAATATAACTATTACGATTCAGCTTCTGGAACAAAGAGAAAATCTCCAGAATTTTATCGTTATGATGCAAGCGCATTTGGTGACATGATTTTGTCCGGAATTCAATTAGGCGGTTCAATTAATCACCAATTAGAAAAGGGCCAACCATTTAGTTATGGTGGTACAGTTACTGCTGTTTATAACGAAGGCACAGCTTCTGAATTTACAGAGAATATTCCTGTTAACGATCCAAACTTATCCTTTACTGGATACGATATGAATAATGACGGTAACTATCTTGTTACTGTTTCCTATACAGATGTAGAAGACAATATTACTGTTACAGCAAATTACAACTTAGAGGTTTATACTCCTGAAGCTACTTTAGTTAGCTTATCAATTGCTGGTCAACAAACCCAATTCGTTGAAGGAGATACATTTACTTTAGGCGATAATGCTGTTATTACTGCTCATTATAGTGATGGTACAAATCCTGTAATTCAAAACAACGATTCACGTTTGACTATTAATGGTCCTACACAACAGCAAATGGATACCGAAGGAACATATGAAGTTAATATCTCATTTAATGATGGTACAACAACTAAATCTATTGAACCTTATGATATTGAAGTTGTTGCTCAGACAGCAGCTGTATATCAAAGAATAACTTCTACTTCAGATTTAACAAATGGAACTTATCTTTTTGTCCATGAAAATAATAGTGTCGCATTAAATGGTGGACTTTCAACAATTGATGTTGTGTCTAATACAATTTCTGTTTCAATTAGTAATTATCAAATTGAGGCAACAGCGGAAGTTGATGCTGCTGCTTTTACATATAATTCAACAACAAAGTATTTTATGAACGCTAATAATAAATATCTTTCAAACAGTAGCGATATTGATTTAGTTGATACTGGAGTTGCTCATAATGTTTCTTTTGATTCGGATAACGCAATTATTAAAATTGGAACAGAAAGTAGCTCACCTAGATTACGTTTTAACAATAATGATGGTCAAAAACGTTTTAGATATTATACAAATGACAACATGGACGCAATCCAACTTTATAAAAAAGTAAATGTATCACCATTAACTTCCATCACTTTAAGTAACACAACAAACACATATTATACAGGTGATACTTTTGTTAATCCTACAATCACTGCTCATTATAAAAATGGAACTCAAAACAACATTGATCCTTCTCAATGTAGTATTGTTGACCAAGCAACAGGCTCAAGCCCTGATTTAACAACAGCTGGAGTAAAGACTATTGAAGTTTCATATACTGAAAATGGTGTTACAAAATCAGATACTTATGACATTACAGTTACACAGACATTGCCAATTTCTTTAACTAACCTCAGTGGTTATAAGACACAGTTCTATACAGGTGATACTTTTGTTATTGATTCTTCAGGAAATTCTTTCTCTGCTTTAGTTACTTATAATAGTCCGGCTACAAAAACAGTCCATTCATCTGATGTCTCTCATTCAACTCCAGACATGAGTACAGCTGGACAAAAAACAATTACAATTTCCTATACAGAAAACGGAACAACAGTTAGTGCTACATATAATATTACAGTTACTCAAAAAGCAATATCTTCAATTGCAGTAACTACAATGCCTAGTAAAACAACATATACTCAAGGTGAATCTCTAAGTACATCTGGTATCACTGTTACTGCAACATATAATAATGGCAGTCAAGAAAACGTTACATCTGGTTGTACATACAGCCCAACAACTTTAAATACTGTTGGCACACAAGCCATTACAGTTACACATACAGCATCTGGTAAGACAACTACATTCAATGTTACTGTCAAAGCTCCTGTAGTTTTAACTGGTATTGAATGTAGTGGATATACTGAAGAATATACTGTTGGAGATACATATCAATTTGATGCGACTGTAACAGCCAGCTATTCAGATGGTTCTTCACATACAGTTACTCCAACCAGTGTTAATCCATCCACAATTGATACTTCGACAGATGGAGATCATACTATCACAGTCTCTTATACCGAAGGCAGTGTTACAAAAACTGATTCGTACACAGTTTCGGTTGTTGCAGGATCATCTACAACTTCTGTAACATTCGATTTCAAAAATAATAGTTACAGTTTAGCTACATCTCAAAGTGGAAGTAAAACTGCTGAAACTGGTGCTGCCAATATGACTATTAATAATTATGCATATAACACTTCAAACAAAGAAGTTCGATTGTATAAGTCAAATAGTAATTATGGTGGAACCTCTAAAATGGTTTTCACAATTGATGAATCAAAGGTTATTAAATCAATTGTTATAACTGGAGCGGGTGCAGCCAACTTATCTCTTGGAGCTGGTGGCGGATCTTACAGCAATGGAACATGGACCGGTTCATCAACAAGTGTCACAATTCAAAACAACACTTCTTCAACGCAAGCCATTTATACAATTACAATTACATACGAAAGTGGATCCACTCCTACCCCTGCAAGTATTTCTGTTAGCCCAACTACATTAAGCATGACTGTTGGCGGATCAGATCAAACTATTACTGCAACTACTTCAGGTGGCTCCGGAGGAAGTATTGAATGGTCTTCAACCAATACTTCTGTTGCAACAGTTGCAGGTGGAACCGTTCATGCTGTTGCTGCTGGTTCAGCGACAATTAAAGCCAATTATGAAGGCGCTGAAGCAACTTGCGAGGTTACAGTAACAGGAAGTTCTAGTGGAACAACAGTAAGTATTTCTTCATTTAGTTCTATATCAGGCAATATTGGTAGTGGTTCTATTGTTAGTTATTCGGCGTATAAAGGCGGAGGAACAAGTGGTCCAGCTGTAAATGATGGAGCAATTAGACTATATCAAAATAGTAGTGGAAGTACCGGAGGATATGTTGTTATCGGAGTTTCGTCTGGACATAAAATTAAATCAGTAACCATTAAGTCTACAATGGGAACAACAACTGGATATTATTTAGGAAATCCAGGAAGTACAACACCAAGTAAGAGTTCGTTTGAAGTAAGCAACTATAGTTTATCTGCAAATGCAGAATATACTGTAAGCGACCTTGATACACAGTATATTACCTTTGCCTGTTTTGGTACATCAAGTAGCACACGATTGTACTTGTCATATATTTCTGTAACTTATTTATAAAATGAAAGGAGAGACATGCTTAGATTATTAAAAAAGAACAAATTAATTATAGCACTATCATTATTCTTAATGAGTGGCGTAACAGCAGTAGTAGTTTCTACTATTGCATGGTTTAAGGATGTCAGCATGTTTTCTCCATCAAATGCTTCTAGCTCTGTTATCACTAATTACTTTGACTCAGGAAAAGGAACACAAGCTGATCCTCTCGTTATAACAAGACCAATACATTATTACAATCTCGTTTATCTACAAGAAACAAATCCTACTATTGAAGCAATTAGCGCTCAACCATTTGCTGATTCAGTACTTTATTTCCAATTTGGTAAAAAAGATATTGACGGCAATGGTGGAACAGGCGATGAGAATATTTACAAATTCTATAACTATGGAGACGATGGAACATTGCAATATAACGCTCAAGGCGATGAAACATATTCTCCAATTCTAAATATGAATTACTATAGTGGAACACGCGCTTTACCTCCATTAGGTTCAAGCACACATCCATTTAAAGGACATATTGTTGGAAACAACTTAACTGTTTCAAAATTACACATTAATGGTGAAGGGTATTCAGATATTGGTATTTTTGGTTATGTAGCTCAAGGCGCTACTGTTTCAAATTTATATTTTGAAGCACCTTATATTGATGCCGGCAAAAATGATTGTACTAAGACCGGATCAAGTGGACACGATCCACATCCAACCCACACATATATTGGGTATTTGGCTGGTCACGTTTACCAAGCTAACTCATCGTTCTCTAACGTTTACGTTAATAACTGTGAATTAGAAAATACAACAGGCAATCAAAGTGAAATGATTAATACTTATGGTTATTTCGGCCACGTTGATTTGCCATCTGATATTCAAACAGAATCAGCAAGCTATTCTGCGGAAGCAAAAGCAAGCGATATCTATAACGCTGTAAACGGCTCTTATTCTGATGCAAGTAGTCAATCGGTTGTTTCAAGAAATACTTCTTACACTCCTAGCGGAACATATGGTTCAGCGGTTACTAATTCCGGTGGCACTTATAATATGGGAAGTTATTCAGCCAACAATCCATATTCTTTATCAACCATCGGATATACTGGCGGCGAATCAGTTAACATGAATATCCGTTATAAGATTTCCGAAGGAAATCTAAACCCATTAGACATTAATACTACTCAATTAGATTCAAAACCAACCGAAGAAGAGTGGAAACAAAAAGATGATGGATCATATGTTTATTGGGATTCAGCAAATAGTAAATGGACTTATGCAAAAGTTGAATCGCATTCTTCTGGAGAAGAAGTAACGGTAGATTACAATTGCTTTACAATTTCATATACTTATAATTCAAAGAATTACTTCTTGAGATACGATAATGGTAATTTAGGATGCGCTCAAATCGATTTGAATGCAAGCGGTGACCCAGTAACAACTTTAGGTGACGATTATTATTTCGTCTTTAAGAAAACCGAAGGCTCTAAAGGTATTGAAGAATTTACTTCAAATTCAAATAGTGCCTCCGTATACATTTACTCTCCTGCATATCAAAAGTATCTGTATATACAAGAAGTGTCTTCTAGTAATGAATATACTCCTCAATTTATTGATACAGCAGAATTGAAGTTTAATATTTCCGGACAACCAACAACAGAAATTTCAACAGTTTTAGGTTCCTACACCGATGCTCTCCATGGTGAAAGCCATGTTTGGAGTAATAGAAAAACATCTACAAATCCAGGCACAACATTTACAATTGGAAAACCTGGCACTAGATCAAGTGTTGTTGGTTCAGAATATAATCTTATTACTAGTTCAACTGGTGTTCACGCTGGTGATGTTGTTGTTATTGCAACAGGATTTGATGTTGGTAAGAGCCATTCGTATAGTGGCTATTATGTAATGACTGGTCAAAACACAAATAACCGTTCAGCCGAATTAACTACTGTAGTTAATAATAAATTAACACCGATACCAGGAGCTGCCGAATTCCTTATTGGAGACGGTTCCAGTGTTGTAGAAGATTCCTATACTTTCTTTGATCAATCTTCTACTTATAAAGAAGATAATAGTGGTTATCTTTATGCTTCTAGTAGTAACAGCAACTATATGAACACCAACAAATTAAGTACTGCTGGAGATAACGCCTATGCAACCATTAATATTGACGCAAACGGATATGCTGAAATACGTTTCCAAGGTCCAAGTACGCGTGACTATATGTATTTTAACTCAAACACTCAGGGCACATATCCAAATTATTCTCAATTTAGTCCTTTATTCTCATGTTATGGATATAAATCTGTGGGTAGTAGTTTAACTGCTATTGGATATGATGATTCGCATAACCAATTCCATTATCCTAAATTATTTAAAAAGACAGAAATTCACGGTAGTGATGAAGATTATTCAACTTGTGTTGTTAGAAGATACACTTCATACGCCCCTATTGAACAGACCGTAACACCATACGATATGTTTACCGCCCCATTATCTGCAGATGCTGATAATCCAGCAAGTTATTCGTCTACCCCATTTAACGTTAATCCTGATAAAGATGTCACGTTTATATTCGCTTCTTCAAGAGTTTCTTTTACTGGTTCTAGCGAAACATATTGGGCAAAAGTTACTAACCAATCAGAGATTACTTCAGGCGATAAATATTTAATTGTTAGTGAAGACGATGGAGTTGCGTTTGATGGCTCTTTAACAGCGCTTGATGCGGGTAAAAACAAGATTTCGGTTACAATTTCAGATTCTAAGATTACTGAAAATGCCACCGCTTTAATTGCAAGTTCGTTTACAATTTCAACAGTAACTGGAGGATATTCAATCCAATCTTCCAGCGGATATTATATTGGCTCCTCATCTACTGGTAATCAACTTAAAACAAGTACATCATATAGTGCTAGTACCTATCTGAATACAATTTCTATTGACACAAATTCTAATGCAACAATTAAGGCAGGTGGAACAGAAAATCAAACATTGGCTTATAACTCTGTATCAGGGGATACAAACGAACGTTTTAGATATTATAAAACAGCAGGAGGTACCAGCAATAACCATTACCCTCAATTATTTAAATTGATTGAAGCTCAAGGTAGCACAGAAACATATATTGGTGACTTAGTCGGCAATAGATATAATCCAAATCGTATTGATGTTGTAGGTCCAGTTTCTTTCAGTTCGAATTCTTATAGCTTTACAGGAACCAGTTCAGTTACAAGTTCACCAAGTGGAAAATATTACACTACGTCATTTATTAAGAGTGGTATTTCTATCCTTGTAGATAAAAACGGATCAAGAGATCTTGGACATTTAATTGTTGATTATAGCGGTTCTTCAGAACCATACTTATTTAGCACTTCAGGAAGTTCTACAACATTATCTACTGCAGGTGCTAGAGATACAGACGGAAATGCAGGCGATAACGTCCACAGTTACTTATTGAACTTTAACAATACAAATATTTTGACGCTTGCATATTGCGGAATTGATTCAAGTGGCAATATTGTATCGTTAAATAGTGGTTCATTAGAAAAATATGTATTAGTCGTTGGTGCTGCAACTAGTGTTGCATTTAGTAACGTACAATATAACTTCCTTAAACCTCAGGGCAATGTCGGAAACTTTGGAAGTGTCGATTATAGAACAGCTCAATATGATAGCAACGGAGTTATAACTCAAGCATCGCTAAATGAGCAAGTTGCTAACTCTAATATCTCGATTTTCTATGATATAACAAATGAGAACCATGTATTCTCGATGACTGTTTTATACGACTCATCTACTCAAACATATAATTTAACAGTAGAAACCAATATGGATATTGTTATAACCGTCTTCCTCTACGATAACACTTCAAAGGTTATTGTTAACGGAGATACATCACATACATATATGGCATCCTCAAATGTAATTCCTATCATAGTGAATTAGATACAAAAAATACGCACATAGTTGCGTATTTTTTTAAACTCGTTTATTTGAAATATTTTATATTTTCAGGAACATTATTTCTCATATGAGAATTGATATCTTCTTTTCCATAGAATACAGATAATATTTCACCTGCAATTGATATAGCAACTTCTTCAGGAGAATCTCCTCCAGTGACTAATCCAATAGGAGAATAGAAGTTTGATAGATCTATATCTTTTCCATGCGCTTCGTAAGAGCGTTCAAGATAGTCTCCAACCTTCTTTTTGCTGCAAAGCATTCCGAAGTATTTGGGTTTAATATTTAGTCTTAATATTGCATCTAATACGTTGTAGTCGTTTGTATGACTTGGTGTGCATACGACAACGAACCTATTATTAGGTATTCCGTGTTTTTCTATGTATTCAACAAAGCCTTCGTTTACTTTAATGTCTGCAGAGTCATCTAATGCATCTAAAACTTCTTTTCTTTCATCAATGATTGTTACAAAGAAATTTAATGGTTTTAAGACTCTAGCAAGTGCAGCTCCACAATGTCCTGCACCAAATATATATACGTATTGTTTAGGACCTACAAACTCATAGAAAAGTGTTACCTTTCCGCCACAAGCCATAGGCAATTGAACTTCGCCATTATCAACATAAATATCTCTTTCGCATAAAACATATCTTTCTGTAAAAGATTGGCGATTTACAAGGATTTCTGCACATTTATTACGTGCATAGAACTCAATTGCGCCGCCACCTACAGTACCCCAAGCAACATTGCCTTCGGTTACTAACATTTTCTTACCTACATCAGCTGGACCTTGTCCTTCTTTTTCGGTAACTGTGACTAAAACACAATCTTTTCCCTGTGCTCTTAATTCTGTTATTTTTGAAAATAAATCTACCATAATTGTCTTGGTTATATTTTACAAAAAAACACTAATAAAATATACAAAATTTTATGCTTTGAGTTTCGTTACTCTTACCGAACCAAATAATTTGTTTTTGAATAATGGTAAAAAATTATTTAATTTTTACTATAAATGTATAAAATATAAGTGCATTTATTTTAATAAAGGAGAAATACTATGCCATTAGTAAATTCAAAAGAATTATTTAAAAAAGCATACGAAGGTGGCTACGCAATTGGTGCATTTAACTGCAACAATATGGAAATTGTCCAAGCTATTACAGAAGCCGCTAAAGAATGCAATTCACCAGTTATTCTTCAAGTATCTGCTGGTGCAAGAAAATATGCCAAAGCATGTTATTTAAGACATATGGTTGAAGCTGCTGTTGAAGACACAAACTTACCAATCGTCTTACACCTTGATCACGGTGCAGACTTTGAAATTTGTAAAGATTGTATCGATGGTGGATTCACATCAGTTATGATTGATGCTTCAAGCAAATCATTTGAAGAAAACATCGCAATCACAAAGAAAGTTGTTGAATATGCACACAATCACGTTCCATACGTTACAGTTGAGGCTGAATTAGGAACATTAGCTGGCATTGAAGATGAAGTTAAAGTTGAACATGGTGCAGAATCATACACAAACCCAGACCAAGTCGAAGAATTCGTCAAACGTACAGGTGTTGATAGCTTAGCTATTGCTATTGGTACTTCACATGGTGCATACAAATTCAAACCAGAACAATGCACACGCAATAAAGACGGCGTCTTATGCCCACCTCCATTAAGATTTGATATTCTTGAAGAAGTTAGCAAGCGTCTTCCAGGATTCCCAATCGTTTTACACGGTTCAAGCTCAGTTAACCAAGAATACGTTGAAATTATCAACGCACATGGTGGTAAATTAGTTGATGCTGTTGGTGTTCCAGAGGAGCAATTACGTCAAGCTGCAAGATTAGCAGTTTGCAAAATCAACATTGACTCAGATTTACGTTTAGCAATGACTGCTGGTATTCGTGAACACATGGAAAATCATCCAGACCATTTCGATCCACGTCAATACGTTGGTGATGGTCGTGCTTATGTTAAGAAATTAGTTGAACATAAGATAAGAGACGTTTTAGGTTCAGTTGACAAAATCTAATTAAATAAAATTTAAAAAAGATTAACCTCAACTTGCGAGGTTAATCTTTTGTTTTAATCCTTAAAAGGTAGAAAAGTTATGAAAATTATTACAGGAACTATAGAAGAATTAGATGCATTAGTTGCACAAGAATTTGTTAAGGTTGTTAACAAGAAACCAAATGCAGTTTTAGGCCTTGCTACAGGCACGACTCCAATTGGTGTTTACGCAAATTTAAGTAAAATGTGTAAAGAACACAAAGTGTCCTTTACAGGTGTTAAAACATATAACCTTGACGAATATAAAGGAATTGATCCTGAAAACGATCAATCATATCGTTACTTCATGAACAAATATCTTTTCAGCTGTATTGATGTAAAAATCGAAAATACACATGTTCTTTCTGGCAAGATTGCTAGTGATGCAGAAGCTGAAAAATACGATGAAGAAATCGCTAATGCAGGTGGAATTGATATTCAAATTTTAGGTATTGGTTCAAACGGTCATATCGCTTTTAACGAGCCAGGTACTAAGTTTGATAGCAAGACGCATATTGTTGCTCTTACTGAATCCACAATTAAAGATAATTCTCGTTTATTTAAGTCAATCGATGAGGTTCCTACCCATGCTATTACAATGGGTTTAGCAACAATTGTGAAAGCTAAGAAAATTGTCTTAGTTGCCTATGGCAAAAACAAAGCCCTAGCTATTAAGAAACTTATTGAAGATGAACCAAGTGAATCACTTCCATGTTCAATATTGAAAAAGCATCCAGATTGCACAATATATGTAGATGAGGATGCTTACTCATTGATGAAATAATCTTTAATAAATTTTTCCCAAGGAACTCCGTTTAATTCGAGAGTTCCTTTCTTTTTGAGAATCTTTAATGAATTTTTACATTCAACTTTTAATTTTTTGTATTCTTCTTTGGTATATCCAGATTTAATTATTTGTCTATCTCCCCAAATTAGAAGATGTCTTCTCGCATTTAAATTTAAATACATTTTTAATAGAGTTGGTTCTTTCTTTTCGATTAAAAATCTTTCAGTAGCAAATATCTTAATAAACCAAGGAATACGAGTGGTGTCTTTTGCACTTGTGGTCGATTCGTATGTTTTATCGTAATAGTAAATTGGTTTAGAAATTAAGACTAATTTTGAACAATTCATGAATATTTGGAAATTTGTCAAAACGTCCTCTCTTATTATGTTTTCTGGTGGCAAAATGAATGATTTTCCTTGCAAAAGTTCTGTTTTATAGATTTTGTTCCACATGAAACCATGCATGAAACTATCTTGCATTAAGGCTTTCAACATGCCTTTTCGATCATATGTTTTATTTTTAGAAAAGAAGTTCTTTTTTGCTTTTCCGTTTCTAACATAATAGTAACTTGAAGCAACAATATCAGCATTGGTTTCTTTTATCTTGCTAACCATTATTTCTACAGCGTCTTCTCTATAGTAATCGTCGCCATCTATAAACATTAGGTATTCACCTTTAGCTTCTTTTATTCCACGCAATCTAGCAAAGCCAACAGAGCGAGTTGTAACATCAATATTTTTAATGTTTGAGTTTTTCTCAATGAAAGAATTAATAATGCTTAAAGTATTATCCTTACAAGGATCTGAAACGCAAATAACTTCAAATGAATAGGAAGTCTTTTGGTTAAGAATTGATTCTAAACAACGAGTAATACTTCTTTCGTTGTTATAGACAGGGATAATAATTGAAACATCATATTCCATAACTTCTTTATTATAAATGGTATTTGATTGCATATCACTAAAGTAAAGTGTTATATTTAAAAAAACTAAGGATTTAATTATGAAAAGATCGTTGTTCGTGTTGTGTTCCGCATTTGCATTAGTCTCTTTGTGTGGCTGCAATAATGGTGGAACAACAACTAGTGAAAGTCCTATAACTTCTACTTCAGCTTTTATTACAGATTGGACTCAAGAAGAAAAAGAAATGATGTCTTCTAACTTGTTTGGACAAATAGTTCCTTTTTATTATGTTATGGGTCAAAAAATGGAAAACAAAATGGATTCTGAATATCCACATATACATATAGGTGCTGAAAGAGGTACTATACAGCACGCACAAGGTTTACAAACTATATTGCGTGATGGTGGTTGGACAATTGCGTTAGCATTAGGAGAATATGCTCCTTGGCCTTCATTTTTCTCTGCTCAAAAGAATGTTGGTTCTGATAAGCATCTAGAAATTCAAGTTTTTCTTGGAGTTGAAGGCGAAGAACCTACTGCAGGAAAATGGAATTACGATATATTCCCTTGTAATGGTTTAATGTAATAGTAAAAAGATTTTTATTAAATCTTTTTATTGAATATAAGAAAAGTATTGTTTAAAATAAATGTGTGCAAAAACCTTTAGCTGATTTATTAAGACCAACTTCTTTAGATGAAATGTTTGGCCAAAAGCACCTTTTAAATAAAGGTAGTGTTTTCCGTAAAGTAATTGAAGCTAATCATGTTCCAAATATGATTTTTTATGGACCTCCAGGAGTTGGAAAGACAACGATGGCTAACATCATTGCTAATTCAACAAATAAAGCCTTATATAAATTAAACGGAACAACCGCATCTACTGAAGATATAAAAGAAGTAATTGGAGAAATTAATTCTGTATTCTCACAAAATGGAATCCTTCTATATCTAGACGAGATTCAATATTTAAACAAAAAGCAACAACAATCATTATTAGAGTTTGTTGAAAGCGGTGATATTACTTTAATTGCTTCAACTACTGAAAATCCTTATTTCTATATCTACCCAGCATTACTTTCTAGATGTACAGTTTTTGAGTTTAAACCTATAGAAATTGATGAGATTAAAAAAGGTTTATTAGCCGCTTCTAAAAAGCAAAATATTAAGGTTGAAGAAGACGCTTTAGAATTATTAGCTTTGTCTGCTAATGGAGATATGAGAAAAGCCTTTAATAATTTCGATTTTCTTTGCAAATCTCTAACAAAATCCGAAAAAATTACCAAAGAAATGGTCGATAATATCGTAATTAAAGCCAATATTTCATATGACCGTAGCAAGGACCATCATTTCGATAATTTATCTGCTTTTATGAAGTCTTTGAGAGGCTCTGATCCAGATGCAGCAATCTTCTATTTATGTAAGTTGTTGGAAGGCGGAGATCTTATAGCAGCTAGCCGTAGATTATTGTGTTCTGTAAATGAGGATGTTGGTTTAGCTTATCCTCAACTAATTCCTATAGTTAAAGCATGCGTTGACAGTGCTCTTCAACTTGGAATGCCAGAAGCCAGATTGCCTTTATCTAACGCAACTTTATTAATTGCAAATGCACCTAAATCCAATTCTTCTTATAAAGCATATGCCGCCGCAGAATTTGATATTAAGATGGGCAAAGGAACAAGCGTTCCAAGACAATTGCAAAATACACACTATGATGGTGAAGATGCTTCTATTAAAGGACAGAACTATAAGTATCCTCACGATTACAAAAATCATTATGTGAAACAGCAATATTTACCAGATGATTTAAAAGATAGCGTTTATTATGTTCCACAAGATAATAAAAACGAGAATCTTACAAAGGAATTCTGGTCAAAAATTAAAAACAAAAAATAGGACAAATTGTCCTCCTAAAGAAAAGTAAAGGGGACAAAATGTCCTTTTTTTATTTACAAATGAGGACAAAATGGGTATTCTATTAATAGAACTATGGGATTAAGAGAATTTAGAAAACTGAATTTTGTTACTCAAAAGGATGCTGCCTTAATTTTAGGGATACCTGTTAGGACGTTAAGACGATATGAAAATAATGAATCGTACGGAAACATTCATAAACGTTCTATGTTTCTTAAAATTTTGGAAGAAAATTGTTCTATAACAGAAACAAAGGGTTTATTAACAATAGAACAAATAAAACAAAAAATCAGCGAACTTTTTGATAACGAATACAAAAACCTGGTGGATTTTTGTTATTTGTTTGGAAGTTATGCAAAAGGGAACGCCAAAGAAAACAGTGATGTTGACTTATATATTTCTTCTTCTTTGACAGGATTTGATTTTGTGGGGTTAATTGAGAGAGTAAGACAAGTCTTACACAAAAATGTTGATATGTTGCGTACAAGCGAATTAATCAACAACACAATTTTAATGAATGAAATAATGAAAGAAGGAATCAAAATTTATGGATGAAAAGTCAGATGGTTTTTACATTAGAAAAGCGTTAACTGAGATAGAAATAATTATTAACTATACGAAAGATATAACATTTGAAGAATTTGTTAATGATGTTAAAACAATTGATGCATCAATGTTTAGATTGCAACAAATGTGCGAACATATTAAAAATATTTCGATTGCTTTTAAAGATCAACATAAAGAAATACATTGGTCTCACATAATTGGTTTTAGAAATCGTATAGTTCACGAATACGGGAAAACCGACTATACAACTGTATTTGAAATTATCACTTTTGGAATTTATGAATTAAAAAGTTTGTTTGAAAAAGTTTTATTGATTAAGGTTCAGACCAATAATTGATATTTCTAATTCGTCTAAAGAGTTGCCAGCGTGATGTCCCTTAAATGGTACATGTTTTTTCTTGGTTTCTTTCGGCCACTCTAAAGTTAAATTTGATGTTGCTAAGCCAATAAAATCTCCCATAAAATTTAGAGCGTTTTTAGAAGGCTTTGCATCACCAAAAATCTTTTGTTCAATTGCTTCATCTTTTGTTAACAGAATGTAGTAATCCTTATAGTATTTGTTAAAGAGATCTTTAAATTCGCTTTCTTTACCTTTTTGAACGTAAAAATTTGCACATCTTTTTTCTATTGTCATTGGTTTAATTAGCAACGAAGTCAAATCCTCGTGTTTAGCTATATTTTCCCAAGTAACATCAATCATTCCGTGATCAGCAATAACTAATACTGCGGTATCAGGGTTCTTTTTAGAATATTTCCTTATCGTTCTTTCAATTTTCTTAATGTTCATATGAACTCTAAAGCTGTTGGTTCCGTACATGTGCATCAAGTTATCTGGTGATGGCCAATATGCATATGTAAATCCTTCATCTTTCTCTTTTAGAGAATCAAAAGCATATTTAACAAAGGAATTAAGCTTTCTTACTTCTTTAGTTTGCTTGTCTACAGGATAGCCAAAGATTGTTTGAGCAATATCTTTACCGTTTTTCTCATTTATGAGTTGAGCAATATCTTTGTATGGACATTTTTCTTTCATAACATTGTGCTCAGATACTGGTTCTCCAGTTAAATCATCCATATTTGTAAAAACGTTTACGCATTTATCTAATTCTGAAAAATATAAGCACCAACCTAACCATCCATTTTCGATTGGGTATTTTCCGCTTAAAAAAGAAGTTGTTGATGCAACTGTGGTAGGTGGAGTAGTTGAAGACATATTGTGTATTATGTGGCTTCTAAAAAATGATTTTTCTTTTAAATGTTTTTCTAAAATTGCCTTACCTAATGCATCAAATAGAAAAACAATTACTTTCTTTTTTCCTTCTAGGACTTTATCAACCTCTGGAATTGTATTGTGAAAAGGTTCAACTCCGAAATGATTTAGAATTGAATTTGATAAGTTTGTTATTGAATTAGAATAATCGGCTTTGTTCATACAATAATGATACATTATCAAAATAATATAAAAAGATAAAACTTGTATGGGTAAATTTACACATATAACTTGAAAAAATAAATAATTTTTTTATAATGGAAACATGAAATTTAACCTAGATATTAAAAAAGATATTGAATATTGCCTTGAATCAAAGAAAATTGATTTAGAATCTTTTTGCAAGGAAGCCGGGATATCTAGAAAAACATTATTTAATCAGTCTTTAAATCCTTCCAATTATAAGACAATAAATAAAATTTATGATGGTCTATATAGACTGGGATTTCGAGTTAATAAAATCAAATCTGAAATATTTTTTGAAAACGATACAAATAACAGCATTATTTTATATCACGGTTCAAAAAACGGAATAAATGAAATTTATTGTGATGGATCTAGAGAAGATTGCGATTTTGGGAAGGGGTTTTATCTAACAAAATCATACCAATCTGCATTATCCTTCATAGAAGATTTTCCTATGCCATCTATTTACGCTTTTAGATTGCACTTGGAAAACTTAAATGTTGTCGAGCTTAATTCATCAATTGAATGGATGATTCTTATTTGCTATTTTAGGAAACATTTAGACATTTCTGATGCTTTCAATGATTTGCTAGTTAAAGTTAAAAATGCTGATATTATTATTGCTCCTATTGCAGATAATAAAATGTTTGAAATATTAAATGATTTTATAAAGGGATTAATCACTACAACACAAGCTCTTCATGCATTAAGTGCGTCAAGTTTGGGAAAACAATATGTAATTAAGACCCAAAAAGCTCTAAACCAATTAAATTTCATTTCAAATATGTTTCCGTGCTCAGAAGAAAAAAGAGCATCAAAAAGAAATTCTCTTGAAAGAGCTAATGAAATAGAGACTAAGTTGTTTTACGCAAAAAGGGAATATAGAAAACAAGGAAAATATATAGACGAGATATTAAAATGAAAAAATTAGATTTATTAGGCTTAAAATTTTGTAAATATCAAGCAGAAATATTTGAACAGTCAAATAGACGTTTTATGTGTTCATCAAAACTTTTTATTCGTCGCTTTTTTAATTCTAATTTTGCATTTTGTCTTGACTTACCAAAAGATAAAATATTTTCGTTTGAAATTGAAGAATGCTTTGCAAGTATTATCGACGAATATGGAGATTCAACATATGGAAGCGAAAAGTTCAATGATAAAGTAATGTATTATTTGGGATATTTAACAAGGTATATATGCTATACTCGCGAAATGACTTCTTCTCATTTGTTTAGTGTTATTGATGTATACGATATAGCTCGCAATTATTATACATACCATACACAAGACGAAGAATGGGTTATTGCTACATTGTTAGAAAAACAAAATTTGACTGAAAACGATTTGAACGAAGAAGAGATATTAAAAAATCTTTTTAGAAAACTAGATAAGAAGTAATTTTTGCTAATCAGATTTTCGTTTACAATAAAATTATGCAAAAAAGAAAAATAATTATAGATTGTGATCCTGGTCATGATGACGCAGTTGCTATTATGATGGCAGGTTCTGCCCCATCATTAGAACTGCTTGCTTTAACAGTTGAATCAGGTAACCAAACATTAGAAAAAACCGGCAAAAACGCCTTAAATTTAGTTCAATACCTTAATTTAGATGTTCCTGTAGCGCTTGGTGCAAACCATCCTTTAAAGAGAGATCCTCAAACATGTGCAGCGGTTCATGGAGAGTCCGGATTAGATGGCTACACATTCCCAGAACTTAAGATTAATTTTGATAAAAGAGACGCCGTTACTTTAATGAAAGATTTACTTTTAGAAAACGATAAAGTAACTCTTGTTCCAACTGGTCCATTAACCAATATTGCATTACTACTGAAGAATCATCCTGAAGTAAAAAGTCATATTGAAGAAATAGTCTTAATGGGCGGAACAATTGGACATGGAAATGTTACTCCAGCTGCAGAATTTAATATTCTTTGTGATCCAGAAGCGGCTGATATAGTTTTTAATTCAGGTCTCACAGTTAAAATGATGGGACTTGATGTTACTAGAAGAGTTTTAGTAACTCCAGATGTAATGGAAAGAATGAAGAAAGTTGGAAATAGAGTTTCTGACTTGTTCCATGCATTGATGGTTGCATTTAATGCAAACCAAAAGAAAGTATTTGGATTTGATGGAGGCCCTCTCCACGATCCTGTAACAATTGTTTACTTAATGAATCCAGATGTAGTCAAGCTTCAATATATGAATGTTGAAATTGATACCACAGGTGGATGTTCATACGGAAGAACAAATTGTGATCAATTCAATTATTTGCATAAAGAGCCGAATGCTTATGTTGCAGTGGACATTGATGTAAATAAATATTGGGATGAAATAGAAAAAGGCTTGAGGCATTATAATTAGGTTCTCAAGCCTTTTTATTAAAAATAAAAATTATTTTTTCGCGACTTATGATTTTCTGTTTAGCAAGACAAAACTTTGTATGTACGTTAAGGCAATTTAAATCCAGCAAATTCTTAAGACTTAAACAAGAAATTGAATATCATTAAATAATTTAATACGAATACAACTGTATTTTATGTATATATTTACCGGCAAGAAAACATTAGCAATTGATTAAGGAGTTTTCCGAGTTTCCTTCAATTTAAAAAATGACTTGATAATACTTAAATAAAAAAGTTCCTTATTTATGAGCAAAATTTATTCTATTTACTTAAGAGATAGAAATATTTTATATTTAAACAATATGAACAAAAAATTAAACATGATTGATTGTATTAAAGTGTTTTTTCTTTCGATAAAATAAAAATGCGAAAAGGAGAAATTGCATGAAATATACAAAAATAATTTTGTTTGGCCTTAGTTGCGCGTTAGGCCCAAATTCAACATTTTTAATTAATGGAATAAGAAACAACAAACAGATTTCTGAAGATTATTTAGCTAAAGCCTATAACATTAGGCAAGAACTCGTTGAAAATTTCGATTCCATTGAAGAAAAATATGATGATGATTATTTTCAAATCAACATTAATAACACCGATTTGGTGCAAAATGATCTAAGAGATAATTTGATTAAAAAAAGTATAGGAGCAGTTCGCAAAACGGCATATGCAAAAACCGATGCAAGCGTTATATATAATCGTCGAAAAGATACCATAACTGCTGATGTCAAACAGCAAATATATGTTAATGCAGATTTAGATA